>JBOHAK010000567.1:0-3799 GCA_050697795.1 Gaiellaceae bacterium | reverse complement strand
GCGTCGTAGGCCATGCGCCGGAGGACGGCCCCGTCCCCGCGCAGACGGTACGAGTCGAGCCCGGTGAAGGCGTCGTTCGTGTTCACGCGCATGGTCACAACCGAGAGACGAGTGAACCTACCCTTCGTCTCCACCATGTACGTGCTCGACGTGCCGGACGGGATCGGGCCGCCGGCGCCGGTGAACACCGCCCGCACCCCGCGCAGCTGGGCGAGAGCGGATTCTGCCGGGGCGTTGTTGGCATCCTCGGCGATAGCGGCGACGGGATGGCTGGCGATCCCACCGACGCTCCACACATCCGCCCTCTCCGAGTGCACGACGAAGAGCGGCGGCGAGAGCGGCTGGGAGCCGGGTGCGCCCGGCCCAGGCGGCGTAAGGTTCTCGATCGTCACCCGCCAGACCTTGGTGTTGTCGTCGTCGGCGCCGGCACTCGCGGTGAGGAGCCCGGCAGCCGCCAATGCAACGCCGACGAGGGCTGCGAAGCGCTTCATGCTCTCTCCTCTCCTCTTGGCGGCCGAGACACTAAGGGGGAGAGCTTGCGCCGAGGTTACGCCGCTCTTACACGGCCCTTAATCCGCAGGCGGCGACGCACCCACGTTCGGGCGCTTCGGAGCCGTTGCCGGCCGCTCGGGAAGGTGATTAGCGCTTGGGCACCAGCGCGAGCTGATACGCATTCGTCGTCGGCACCGAGTGCGCTCCTACCGGGCGGAGCTCGCGCGCGACCCGGCAAGCTGCCGTTCCTTGCGCGTCGAGGGCCGGCCCTGTTCGACATAGTGCTTGAGGTCGTCGAGGGTCTTGCTGCCCCCGCGGGCCGCCCAGAACCGGAACGGCACGGCGACCACGATGCCGATGATCCCACGCATCTCGATGGTCGCCTCGACCCGCACGCGGGCGCGCCGATCGTCGACGGCAATGACCGTCCACCGGTTGCGGGCGTCGCTGACGAAGCGGGGAAGTCCCCCGCCCGTGTATGTGAGCGAACGGTTGGCCTCGTCGTAGCCGACGATCGTCTCCTCTACCGAGCGGACGATCGGCAGCCCGGTCGCGCAGACGCGTCCGGCGACAGGCGCCTCCGGGACGCCGGGCGCCTGTGGGCTGGGCCGGGACGCCGGAATCGCGGTGGCCCACTCGCCGATGCGCGCGAATTGGTGAGCGACGATCTCCCAGACGCGGTCGGCGGACGCGTCGATGATCGTCTCGCTCGACACTCTCACGGCAAGCACCGTCTGGCCCGAGCCGGAGTCGAGAGCAACGCGGTCAGAGGCCTTCGGCGAGCGCTTCCCAGATCTGGGCGTCTCCCCCGCCGATGTGGCGTGCGACGACGACGCCGTTCTCGTCCAGAACGGCGACCGCCGGGTGCCCGTAGAGCCCGAGGGAGCCGGCGAGCTCGACGTCCGGGTCGGCGAGCGACGGCCACGTCCAGCCGTACTTGGCCAGGAACGCCTTCGCCGCGTCCCGGTCGTCGGAGATGTTCAAGCCGAGGAATCCGTACTCGGGATGGCTCTCGACGAAGTGCGCGTAGGCGACCGCCTCGCCGTTGCAAACGGGTCACCAGGAGGCCCAGACGTTCACGTACACCGGCTTCCCGCCCACGTCCGCCAATGAGAGGTTGCGGCCGTCGAGCGTCTGCCCCTCGAGCTCGAACGCGTCTGCTGCTCGAGGCTGCGTGGTCGTCCGGCTCGCCGCACCGTCGTCGCCGGACCCGCCTCCGCAACCAGCGAGGATGACCACCGAGCTGACGATGAGCCCAAGGCGCCACATCGTCTTCACGGTAGCCGACGACGGCGTCACAAATGCAAGCGAAAGCACCGTCAGTCGCGGGAAGCTCGCCGCTCCGCCTCCGCCTTCACCGCCGCGAGCGAGTTTCGGACCGCCGCCTCCCACCGAGAAGAGACACGGTCGCCCCACCAGCGCCCGAGCGACCAAACGTCGGTGCCGAGCTCACCGACGTACTCGAGGCCCGTCCCACCATCTGCCTCGCTCAGGACGAAGCGCTCGACCACGTGCGGCACCGGTCCGCGGACGAGGCGGAAGTGGATGATGTGTGGTGCATCGAAGCGGACGGTCTCGAGCGTCGTCGCCACGAGCCGTCCAACCGCGGTGAAGTGTGCCGCTAGCACCATGTCCGTTCCCCTCTCTACGACCCGGAGCTTCCCCTCCAGGGCGCGGGGTGTCCGACGCAGGTACGGCGCCGCGATGACCTCGTAGACGACCTCGCGAGGCGCATCGATGTGAACGGTGATCGGTCCCAGCGGACGCATGCTCCGGCCGATGCCGAGGTCGACGGTCAACGCACCGCGGACGAGTAGCCTCGAGACGCCGACCGCCGTTCCGCCGAGTGCCGTTACGAGCGCCAGCCCACGGATGGTCATCGTCGCGAGGATGCCTGACCGGACTGGCGGGCGGGGTCGCCGGCGACGCGGCCACCCCGCGCCGTCTCAGGAGTTATGCCGACGGGCAAGTGGGGGCCGGCGTCGGCATGAATCCGTTGTCGATGCCCTTCGTCACGGGGCCCTCCGACATGGGCGACTCGAAGTCCCGGACACCCGAGTGGACGAACCAGACGCCCTCCGCGCCCCGCTTGCCGCCGTGCGTGTCGGCTTCGAGGTCGTGGAAATGCGTGAACCCCGGGCCGAACTCGGCCTCCACCCGGGCCTGGTCCTTCTTGCAGAAGCGGCCGGGCACGCCCAGGGCGACCCAGTTGAGGTTCTCGGCCTGCTCGAGATCCATGTCGTCGAAATGCAGGGCGAGCAGGTAGCCGCTGGGGAGCATGTACGCCCGGTGGTCGGTCATCGAGGCGAGCTCGACGGGCTCGAAGAGGCTGGTGAGCTGCTGCCAGTACCGAGCGTCCTGGCGAAGCTGGCTCGACTCGGCCGCTGCGCTTTCCCGGTCGCCGCTTGCGGCCTCGTCGTCCGACCCTCCGCAGCCGGCGGCCGCGAGGCCGGCGACAAGGACAAGGAGGACGAGCAAAGCGAGACGAACCGGACTGACGGGCTTGTGGGTGAGCACAATTCCCACCTCCTCGTAGGGGATCGCCTACCTTCCGGTTCGATGACGGGAGCGCCGCGTTCGTGGCAGATCCGGTTCGATCAGTCGTCGTGCGTGGCGCCGGGGCCCATCCCAGTCAGGGATCCGATCACCTGGAGCCGAGCGCGATGCACCCGGCTCTTGGCCGCGGAGACCGAGATGTCGAGAACGGCTGCGACGTCCTCGTAGGACCAGCCCTCGATGTCGCGGAGAACGAGCGGTGCCCGCGACTCGAACGGAAGTGCACGGATCACGCCGACGAGCCTGGCGACGTCCTCGCGCTGTCCGGCGGCGACATCCGCCGGCAGCGGCCGAGCGGCCGTGGACTCGGGGCTCACACGGCGCTCCAGCTCGAGCACAGGTTCGAGCGGCTGCGTATCCGGGCGGCGACGGCGCGTCCGCTGGAGCGCCTCGTTCAGAGCGATTCGGTACAGCCAGGTGAACGGCGCCGCGTCGCCGCGAAAGCGATCGAGATGGCGCCAGGCCTGCACGAAGGTGTCCTGCGCGGCCTCCTCGACGTCGCGCGGATCGTCGAGGATACGACCGAGGACGGCCCGGACGCGGCGCTCGAACAGCTGGATGAACTCGCCGAAGGCATCGAGGTCGCCTTCCCGCGCGCGTCGGAGCAACGCCCTTTCCGGATCCTCCACCGCGGGGACGCTACCAAGCCCCGTTCGCTAGCCTGCGACCGTCCCACCGGCCGACGCATCCAAGAGTTCGTGAGCATCCTCCTCTTCGCCATCAACGGCTCCCACGGCGAAACCGCCCGGCA
>JBOHAK010000566.1:0-6500 GCA_050697795.1 Gaiellaceae bacterium | reverse complement strand
GTCCTGAAGCTTCTATGGGAACAGCAGCTCGCCCGGGCGCCGAACGACGGCGGTCTCCTCTTTCCGACCGAGAGCGGGGCGCCCTTCGACGCCAGCAACTTCATGAGCCGGCTCTTCAAGCCTGCGGCCGCCGCCGCCGGCTGCCACGTCAAAGTGATTGCCGAGCAGATGGGCCACTCGGACGGCGGCGCGCTCGTCCTCAGGCGCTACGGCCACCTCTACAAGGGCGCGCGGCGGCAGGCCGCGATCGCGCTGGAATCGCACATTTTCAGCCAATCGAAGGATTCGGCTGTGGGGACAGTGTGGGATGGAACGCAGCAGGCGTGGGAGCTCGAGTGACAAACTCCCTGCAAATCGCTAGTGGGCGGTGCCGGGCTCGAACCAGCGACCTCCTGCGTGTAAGGCAGGCGCTCTCCCAGCTGAGCTAACCGCCCGTGGTGCCCCCAGCGGGATTCGAACCCGCGCTACGGCCTTGAAAGGGCCGTGACCTAGGCCGCTAGTCGATGGGGGCGGCGCGGCAAGGATAGCTGCGCCCCGGCGCTAGACTCGCTCGGCGGGGCCGGTAGCTCAGCTGGCAGAGCAGGGGACTTTTAATCCCAAGGTCGCTGGTTCGAATCCAGCCCGGCCCATCAGGCACCGCGCCGGTGCACGAAGACCGCATGGCTGTGTGGGTCAGCTGTGTCGTAGGTGCCGTGTGTGCGCTTGGCGTGCCCCCCTCGGTGCACCCCCGGCGCCGCTGGCCCGGGCGTCTGTCCGACTACTCGAAGCGGAGCAGCTTCGGGTCCCTCGCGAAGGGTGTATCCCAAGCGACGAACAGAAAGTGTCCATGTCGTACTGGCACTCGGTACTCGTCGCCTTCGTACTCGATCACGGCGACTTCCACTCCCTCTGGTGCCTCATCGGCGAAGCGGAGCACGCCACGGCCGTCGTCGTCACCGAGGGTGGTCTATGAGATCCCACCGCCACTTCCGCCGCCGTAGCCCTCCCACCCCTCCGGCGTGCGAATGACGAGATCGTCCATCAGGTAGTTCGCACTCGGCAGGAAGGTCACCGCGACCCCATACGCGCCATCAGAAGAAAGCGAGGCGCCCACGACAAGCGCGCCGGGCGGCGCCTCTGCGATCACCCCTCTCTCGAAGGCTCCGAGCTCGTCGATCTCCATGTCGCCAGAATAGGCGGCGGGCCTATCCGCGACCGAGCTGGGCGACGAGATGTACGTGGTCGAGCTCGCGGTCGTCGAGGAGAACGTGTGTGTACGTGTCCGCGGTAACGGAAAGCGAGCGCTGGCCGACGCGCGCGCCGATCAGCGCCCAGGTCTCACCCTGCCGGTGCCACAGACTGATCCGCCGGTGGCGAAGATCGTGGGGCGACCAGGTGGGCGTCCCGGATGCCTTGCAGGCCCGTGCGATCGCCGTCCGCAGCCGTTCCTGCGTAAGGCCAGGGAAAACGGGTCGGTCGGGGTTTCGGTCCTCCCGCGGTGGCAGCGTTGCGACGACGGCAGCGAAGAGGGTGGGTGGGAGCGAGACCCAGCGGCCACGGCGGCCCTCCTCGACCGCTCGACGGATGCGCCAACGTGTATTCGGCTCGTCCAAATCGCCACAGCAAAGCCCTTTCTCTTCGAGCTCGCCGACGCGCATCCCGGTCGCGTCGAGTACTAGCACTGCGAGCGCGTAGACGCGAGGCATGAGAGGCAAGACCGCCTCGATCTGATCCGCGGTGGGCGGCGTAGGCTCTTCGCGCTCCTCACGCGGGAGCCGGACGTGGACGCGGTCGCGAGCGGGGTTCTCCTTGACGCCGGCGTGGTCGAGCACCTGCGCGAGCACCGTGACGCTCTTACGGATCGTCTCTCGCTTGCGGCCAGCAGCATGGAGCATCGCGACGAGCTCGGCCACGTCGGCGGTCGTGATCTCGCCGACACGGCGCGAGCCGAGCAGCGGCAAGACGCGGCCGAGCTGCACGCGATGCCCGATCGCGGTTCCTTCGGTGACGTCAACGCGCGACGCACGCCAGCGTTCGGCGGCCTCCAAGAGCGTCGGTGCGCCAGCGGACGAATCCCGGAGCTGGCCGAGGCGCGGCATGCGCATCGCGGCCAGCTCACCCACCACCCAGGCGCGCCGAGCGAGCGCCTCGCGCTTGGTGGCGAAGGAGCCGGCGTACCGGTGAACGCTCTCGCGACCGCCGAGCCGATACTTGACCCGGTAGCGGGTTGCACCACTGGCCGTCTCGCGGCGTTCGATCCAGACGCTAGGCATGACAGGCCCTCACGCGATCATCGCGGTAGGTGCAGTGCTCGACAAGCTCGAGGAACTCCTCGGCGCGGATCATCGGCCGCGAGTAGCCGGGGAGGAAGACGACGGCGAGCGTGCGGAACACCGCGTCGATAGCCCGGCGCTCGAGCCCGAGCTCGCGCAGGTGGGAGCGAGTGAGGAGTGCGCCTGGTGTCTCGAGAAGCTCGGTCGCGGACAGGCGGCGTGGTGTCGTGTTGCCGCCGGCTTCAATGCGCGAGCGCGGTTCGTCGTCGTTCAGCGGAACAGCGGCCGCGGCGACGTCGCTGCTCGCGGAGCCTCGAGCTGGCGTCTCCGCGGGCTCGGGGATCGCTCGGAGCGCGTCGGCCCAGTCGTCCAGCGTTAGCTGGGACCACTCCGTGTCTCGGCTGGCCTTGCTTCGCTTCCGTGAGTCAGCCATGGTTCTAGGACGCTTTACAAGGCTTTGTAGCATATCAGGGTCTCGACCGCGAAGCAAGTCAAAGCACATTAGACTCCCGCCGATGCGCGCTGCCGACCTGATCCGCGAGGCGCGTCTGCGGGCTGGTCTCACTCAGTATCAGCTCGCCGAACGAAGCGGTAGGGAGCGCTCGGTGATCGCCCGCTGGGAGCAAGGTGCCGTCTCACCGAGCTTCGACAACGTGCTCGAGGTGATCGAGGCATGCGGATTCGACCTCCCCTTGCTGCTCGTCCGGCGCGAGAGCTTCGAGGAGAAGCGGCTCGAGAAGAACCGGCTGCTGACCCCGGAGCGGCGCGCGCAGCGCCTCCTCGCCAGGCTCGAGAAGCACGGGACCCATGGCTGAGCGGTTCGACCCCTACGGCGTCCTCCACGCCCTGGACGCTCGCAGGGTGCAATACGTCGTGGTCGGCGGCTTCGCCCGCGTCGTGCAGGGGACGGAGGAGCTGACGCGCGGGATCGACATCACCCCCTCGACGCGCGCGGCGAACCTGGAGCGGTTGTCGGCTGCGTTGGAGGCGATGGGCGCACGGCGCAGGGATGGCGGGACGCTCATCGTCGACGCGGAGACGATCGCGACCCAGCCCGTGCTCGAACTCGAGACCGTCTACGGCGAGCTCAAGATCGTCCCCACCCCGGCCGGCACGCGCGGCTACGACGACCTGCGCCGCGCCGCCAACCGCGAGCCTCTCGGCCAGGGCGTCCGCCCTGCGGTCGCATCGGTCGGGGATCTCGCGCGCATGCTCTCCGCGCTCGCAGACGAAGAGCGCATCCCCCAGCTCATGCAGCTCCGCCGCATCACCGAGCTCGAGCCGCACTCGCATCCTCGAGCGCTAGGCACGTAGGGACGAAACGCCGGCTCGTCCAGGCCCGGCGTACACCATCTACTCGCCCTAAGAACTCGCATCAGAATGACCGCTGAAGCCTTCTGAAGCAGACGAGGCAGCAGGCGAGGGCGAGGAAGGCTTCGTGGATCTCGGCGCGGCGGTCGTAGCGGACGAGCAGGCGCTTGAAATGGTGTAGCCAGGCGAAGGTGCGCTCGACGACCCAGCGGGCACGGCCGAGCCCGGAGCCGTGCTCGGTCTGGCGACGGGCGATCTCTGGCGTGATCCCGAGCAGTCGTAGCTCACGTCGGTACTTGTCGTGGTCGTAGCCGCGGTCGGCGGTCAGGCGCAGAGGGCGGCGGCGCGGCCGGCCGACCATGCCGGCCACCGGCGGGACCCGCTCGAGGAGCGGGAGCAGCTGCGTGACGTCGTTGCGGTTGCCGCCCGTAAGCGTCCAGGCGAGGGGGATCCCGCTCGCGTCTACGAGGAGATGGTGCTTGGAGCCGTTTCTGGCTCTATCAACCGGGCTCGGGCCCGTCTCGGAGCCCCCTTTTTCGCCTGTACGTGGCTCGAGTCGGCGACCGCGCGCCCCCACTCGAGCTCACCCGCCGCGCGCAACTCGGCCAGCAAGAGCGCGTGCAGCCGCTCCCACACTCCCGCCTGCTGCCACTCGTCGAGGCGGCGGTAGCAGGTCGATCCCGACCCGAAGCCGAGCTCGAGCGGGAGATGCCGCCAGGCGATCCCGGTGTGCAGCACGAACAGGATTCCCTGCAGCGCCTCCCGATCCGGCAGCCGCTTGCGACCGGGAAAGCGGAAGCGTCGCTCGACCCTCGGCAGCAGCGGCTCGATGCGCTGCCACAACACGTCGGACACGATCCACGGCGCAGTAGCCATCGGCACCCCTCCTCAGCTTGACGACGGATGCCGACGGCGTTCGTCGTCAGGAGGCGGGTCCCTTCATTCCGGTTCGAGTTCTAAGCGGACGAGGCCCTTCGGGACTGGGCGGGTTTCGCGCGGCTCTGCGCTCAGCGGTAGCCGGTCGGATCGGCCGGCAGGCCCGCGTCGATGACCTCGATCATGTAGCGCCAGCAGTCGGGCTGGGAACCGTCGACGTCCGTGAAGCCGTACTCCCGCGCCAGCCCGCCCGAGGAGAACGAGCCGCCGTTGCGGCGGCCGAGGTTCGGGTCGGCGGCGAGCGCGGCGACCGCCCGGCCCACGAAGCGCGGGCTCTCCGAGATGGCGGCGAAGTGCGGATTGACGGCCGCCCCGTCCCGCCTGTTCTCCTCGGTGACGCCGTAGTTGTCGAGCATCATCTCCGAGCGCATCCAGCCCGGCGTCAGCGCCACTGCGGCACACCCGTGCGGGGCGAGCTCCTCGGCCTGTGCGAAGGCGAGGCGGATGACCGCCGTCTTTGCCAGGTCGTAGAACGCCGAGTTCCGGTAGTGCTCGGCGTTGTACTCGCGCGTGCCGTCGGTCATCTCGACGACCAGCCCGCCAGGCTCGCGGATCAGCAGCGGAAGCGCGAAGTGGCTGGTGATCAGGTGCGTGTCGATCGCCAGGCGCAGCATCCGCAAGCCGTTCTCGAGGTCGTGCTCCCACAGGGGCGTGTTCCACTCGAACAGCCGCTCGCCGCCCCAGATGTCGTTCACCAGGACGTCGAGCCGCCCGCTCTCGGCATCGATTCGCTGCACGAGCGCTCTGACCTGATCCGGCTCGAGGTGGTCGACGGGCACGGCGATCCCGGTGCCACCGGCGGCGCTGACCAGCTCGGCGGTCTCCTCGATCGTCTCCGGGCGGTGGTACTCCGAACGGTGCCCCCCGGTGCTGCGGCCGGTGCAGTACGCGATCGCGCCTGCCTCTCCGAGCGCCACGGCGGTGCCGCGCCCAGCCCCACGCGTGGCCCCCGTCACGAGTGCAACCTTGCCGTCCAGCGTTCCGGCCATGTCCGAGACGTTACGGGAGGACTCCGCGATTGACATATTCCTATATGGGTATGTATGATGTCCGCATGGCACGAGCAGCGACCACGGCAGATGCGTTCAACGCGGTGGCGGAGCCCCGGCGGCGGCAGATCCTGGACGCCCTCGCCGACGGGGAGCGGCCCGTGAACGACCTGGTGCGTCTGCTCGAGCTGGCCCAGCCGCAGGTCTCCAAGCACCTACGGGTACTCCGAGAAGTGGGAGCGGTCGACGTGCGCAGCGAAGGACGGCAGCGGCTGTACCGACTGAACGGCCGGGCGCTCAAGCCCATCCACGACTGGGTGAGGACCTACGAGCGTTCCTGGTCGGAGCGGTTCGACGAGCTGGATGTCGTGTTGGAGGAGCTCAAGGAGAAGGAGGAAGGAGATGGCAGTGACGAGTAGCGGGACGGCGACGGTGACGCTCCCCACGGATGAGCAGATCCTCATCACGCGGGAGTTCGACGCGCCCAAGCACCTGGTCTACAAGGCGTGGACCACGCCCGAGCTGGTCAAGCGCTGGTGGAACGCGAAGCGCGGCGAGGTGACGATCGCCGAGATCGACCTGCGGGTCGGCGGCGTATGGCGGTACGTGATGGAGGCCGACGGCGGCGTCGAGGTCGGGTTCCACGGCGAGTACCGCGAGATCGTCCCGAACGAGCGGATCGTCTCGACCGAGGTCTACGAGGGCATGCCCCAGCCGGACGAGGGCCCCGAGCTGGGAACGCTCAACACCGCGACGTTCACCGAAGCGGACGGGCGCACGACCCTGACGGTCCTCGTGGAGGCTCCGAGCAAGGAGATCCGCGACGCGATCATCGACTCCGGGATGGAGGCCGGCATGCAGGACGCCATGGACCTCCTGGAGCAGGTCGCGATCTCGCTTCGCTGAGGAGGCGTCAGCAGCACGGACCGCCGGGACCTCGCTCCCGGTGGTCCGGCGAGAGCGCGACGTTGCGGAAGGTGAAGTAGAAGCCGATGTCGTAGACGCTCTTGAG
>JBOHAK010000565.1:0-2265 GCA_050697795.1 Gaiellaceae bacterium | reverse complement strand
ACCGGGAACATCCCCGGGGCGGTCGACTTCTTCCACTCCGCGATGTTCAACAACGACGGGACCGTGTTGAACACGGTCGACGAGTCATTCGGGAGCGGCTGCCCGCCGATGACGACCTACCAGTCGCGGCCGTGGAACCCGGCCGGAGGAACGCACAAGACCGGCAGGATGTTCTTCTCAGACACGGAGACCGGGGAATTCTTCAGTGAGTTCCAGGTCGGAGACCTGCGGCCCTCGTCGGCGCCGGGCGAGTACTGCTCCGCGCACATGGGCATGCAGGTCATGGGCATCCAGCGCGACCTGCTCGTGAACGCCTGGTACACCGGCGGGGCCAACGTGATCGACTTCACCAGGCCCACAAGGCCGAGGGAGATCGCGTACTACGACCCGGCGAGGAACTCGGGCACCTGGTCCGCGTACCCGTACACCGGCCCGCTGTTCACGAAGGGGCCGGGGATCCCGGTCTACGCGTCGGACGGCGTCACCAACAACGCCCTCGCGCAGGGCATGGTGGTGTACCGGACGAACATCCAGAGGCCCGCCAGGCCGAACCTGGTCGACCACCTCAACCCGCAAACGATGGACTGAACGGCGTTTCGAACGCCGGTGCGAAGCGGGGCCTCCGCCGGGAGGCCCCGCTCGTGTCATCCGCCGGCGCCGTGGAACTCGGTTAGACTGCCGCGCCGAAGTCTGGGGAGGACGTGCCTAGGGAACCGTGCGGCGTCTGGCTGACGGGACATCTGCGATCGGCAGGCCCGGGGGGCCGGCACGGCGCCGCCGCAGTCCTCCCGGCTCTCCCCGACCACGGGAGCTCAACTGTTCGCATGGGAGGTGCAAAGACAGTATGAGACGATCGGTTCGCTTACTCGTATCCACACTAGTCGCGCTAGGGGTCATCGCCGGCATCGCGGGCGCACAGCCGGCTGGAGACCAGTCGAAGAAGACGGACGAGATCTTCACGTCCCCCAACCAGGCGACCAACTCCGACCTCGCTTTCTGGGGCGATCACGCCTTCGTGGGCTACTACACCGGCGATACAGGGTTCCCGCCCGGGACCGGGTCCCGCGGCGGCGCGCGGATCTTCGACATCTCCAACCCGACCAGCCCGCAGCTGGTGAGGGACTTCGCCTGCGACGCCAACCAGAACGATCCCATCGTCTGGGACCGGAACGGGAACGGCGTCGCCGACCTGCTGCTGCTGGCGGTGGACCGCACGATGGCCAACCCGAACTGCGGCGCGCCACGGTCCGCGCACGACGATCGGAACGGCTGGGAGGGCGTGCGGGTGTTCACGCTGAGCGATGACCCGGCGAATCCGTTCCAGACGATCACCCCGGTCGACATGCAGTACACCGACTGCGGCGCGCACACGATCACGGCGTGGACCGGGTTCGCAGAGGATCCGGTGAACCCGCGGCTGATCGTCTACGCCGCGTCGTATCCGCTGCGTCCGGGGCCGACGTGCGGACAGGCCAACTTCAACAACGTCACCAACCCGTACGACGACGACAAGGTCGTCAACGATCCGTTGCACCGCCAGATTCAGGTGCTGTCGGTGCCGCTGAACAATCCGGCGGCCACGACCGAGATCGCCGCGCCGGCGATCAGCTACCCCGGCGATCCGGATGGTCGGATGGACTGGACCGAGAAGGGCCTGACCGGTCTGGAGCCGGCAGCGGTGGCCTGCCATGACATCGTGGTTCACATGGAGCACAACCTCGCCGGCGGCGCGTGCGCCGAGCAGGGCCAGGTCTGGGAGATCGACCCGGCCACCGGGATCCCGGACACGCAGAACCCGATCGCGATCGGCGATGACGAGGTCTCCTCGGGCGGTACCGGCCAGTTCCCCGGAGCGGTCGACTTCTTCCACTCGGTGATGTTCAACAACGAGGGGACCGTCGTGAACTGGGTCGACGAGTCCTTCGGGAGCGGCTGTCCAACGATGACGACCTACCAGCCGCGGCCGTGGAACCCGGCCGGAGGAACGCACAAGACCGGGCGGATGTTCTTCTCCGATCTGGAGGGCAACTTCCTGAGCGAGTTCCACGTCGGCGACCTGCGGCCCAACCCAGCAGCAACCGAGTATTGCTCGGCGCACATGGGGATGGCCGTCATGGGCATCAAGCGCGACCTGCTCGTCAACGCCTGGTACACGGGCGGCGTGGACGTGATCGACTTCACCCATCCCACGAGGCTGAAGGAGATCGCCTACTACGACCCGATCCGGGATTCGGGCACCTGGTCCGCGTACCCGTACACGGGCCC
>JBOHAK010000564.1:0-3355 GCA_050697795.1 Gaiellaceae bacterium | reverse complement strand
GGCCAGCCTCGCGCGCGGCGCCGAGGCCGTCGCGGCGACCGCCCTTGCGGCGGGCCTGGTCCTGGTCGCCCAGGCGGCCCGCGGCGCGGTCGGTCTCGTAGCCCTCGGGCATGATCTCGCCCTTGTTGATCCAGACCTTCACGCCGATGCGCCCGAAGGTGGTCTTCGCCTCGGCGAAGCCGTAGTCGATGTCGGCGCGCAGCGTGTGCAGCGGGACGCGGCCCTCCGAGTAGGTCTCGGAGCGCGACATCTCCGCGCCGCCGAGTCGGCCGCCGCACGTGATCTTCACGCCCTGCGCGCCCGAGCGGATCGCCGAGGCGAGCGAGCGCTTCATCGCGCGCCGGAAGCTCACCCGGTTCTGGAGCTGCTCGGCGATCGACTGCGCGACGAGCTTCGCGTCCAGCTCAGGCCGCTTGATCTCGTTGATGTTGATCTGCACGTTCTTGTGCGTCATGCCGTGGATCTCGCGCCGCAGCGCGTCCACCTCGGCGCCGGACTTGCCGATCACGATCCCCGGCCGCGCCGTGTAGATGTCGATCGTGATCCGCTGCTTGTCCTTGCGGATGAGGATGTCCGAGAGGCCCGCGTGCCCGAGCTTGCCGTTGATGTGGTCGCGGATCTTGACGTCCTCGATGATGTACGCGGGAAACTCCTTGTCGCCCGTGTACCAGTTCGACTTCCAGTCGTGGATGACGCCGACGCGCAGCCCGCCGGGATGAACCTTCTGGCCCATTAGTCCTCGCTCCCCTCGGTCTCGGTCTTCTTCTTCGCGCGCGGCTTGCGCTCGGTCTTCGGCTTCTCGGTCTCGCCTTCCGCCTTCGGCTTGGCCGCCCGGGCGCGCTTGGGCTTGGGCTTCTCGGCGTCCGCGGCGGCCTTCGCTTCGGCCGGCTCGGCCTTCTTGCGCGGGGCCCGCGCGCGCTTCGGCTTCTCCTCGGCCGGAGCCTCCTCGGCGACGGCCTCCTCCTCCGCGACCGGCTCCGCCGGGAGCGGAGTCGAGGTCGGCGCCGGGCGCTCGATCAGCTCGGGGATCGCCTCGCCGGAGGGGAGCGCGAGCGCGAGGGTGATGTGGCACGTCCGCTTGCGGATCCGGCCCACGCGCCCGCGCGCGCGTGCGCGCCAGCGCTTGAGCGTCGGGCCGGCGCCGACATAGGCCGCCGTGACGAAAAGCTCGTCGCCCGCGAGGCCGTGGTTCGCCTCGGCGTTCGCGACGGCGGAGTCGAGCACCTTGCGCACGTCGTTCGCCGCATCCCGCGTCATGAACGCGAGGACGGCCCGCGCCTCGGGCACGGTGCGGCCGCGGATCTGGTCCACGACGAGCTGCGCCTTGCGCGGCGCAGCCCGCACGTAGCGCGCCTCGGCGCGGACGGAGCTGCCGGCGTCGATCGTCGCCATCAGCGCCGCTTCACCTCCGTCTTGCGGTCGCCCGAGTGCCCCCGGAAGATCCGCGTGGGCGCGAACTCGCCGAGCTTGTGGCCGACCATCGACTCGGTGACGAAGACGGGCATGTGGTTCCTGCCGTTGTGCACGGCGATCGTGTGCCCGACCATCTCCGGGAAGACGGTGGACGTGCGTGACCACGTGCGCAGCGGCCGCTTCTCGCCGGATGCGTTCATCGCCTCGATGCGCTCCATGAGGCGGGCCTCCACGAACGGTCCTTTCTTCGACGATCTACTCACTCGTGTCCTTTCCTTCTCCACCCGAGCGAAGCGACGGGTCAAAATCTCCTCCCGGGAAAATGCGCAGCATTCTCCCGGGCATTAGCGGCGCTCCTTTCCGCGGCGGCGGCCGCGGACGATCAGCTTGTCGGACTCCTTGTGCTTGCGCCGGGTGCGCTTGCCGAGCGTCGGCACGCCCCACGGCGTGACCGGATGGCGGCCGCCCTTCGACTTGCCCTCGCCGCCGCCGTGCGGGTGGTCGACGGGGTTCATGGCGGAGCCGCGCACGGACGGGCGCTTGCCGAGCCAGCGGCTTCGGCCCGCCTTGCCGCTCGAGATGTTCTCGTGATCGACGTTCCCGACTTGCCCGACGGTCGCGCGGCAGGTCAGCGGGACGCGGCGCATCTCGCCGGACGGGAGCCGGAGCACGCCGAAACCCGCGTCCTTGGCGACGAGCTGGACGCCCGAGCCGGCGCTGCGGGCCATCTGGCCGCCGCGGCCTGGCTTGAGCTCGACGTTGTGGACGAGCGTGCCGGTCGGGATGTTCACGAGCGGCAGCGCGTTCCCGGGCCGGATGTCGGCCTCGGGGCCCGACTCGACGCGCGCGCCGACGCGCAGGCCCGCGGGCGCGAGGATGTAGGCCTTCGCGCCGTCCGCGTAATGCAGCAGCGCGATGCGGGCCGAGCGGTTCGGGTCGTACTCGATCGCGGCCACCTTCGCGGGCACGCCGTCCTTGCGCCGCTTGAAGTCGACGACGCGGTAGCGGCGCTTGTGGCCACCGCCCTGGTGGCGTGTCGTGATGCGCCCCTGGTTGTTGCGGCCGCCCTTGCGCTTCACGGGCTCGAGCAGGCTCTTCTCCGGCTCGACCTTCGTGACGTCCTCGAAGGTCGAGACCGAGCGGAAGCGCCGGCCGGGCGAGGTTGGCTTGTACTTACGGAGGGCCACGGCTAAACCGCCGCCCCCTCGAAGATCTCGATGCGGTCGCCGGCGCGGAGCTGGACGATGGCCTTCTTCCAGCCCGGCTTCCGGCCGCGCGTCCAGCCGCGGCGCTTGGGCTTCGGCTGCACCTTGAGGATGTTCACGGACACGACCTTGACGTCGAAGAGCTCCTCGACGGCCTGCCGGATCTGCGTCTTGTGCGCGCGCGGGTGCACGCGGAACGAGTACTTGTTGTCCTCGATCAGGCTGTAGCTCTTCTCGGAGACGACCGGGGCGAGGATCACCTGGCGCGGATCGAGGCTCATCTCGAGACCACCTCCTGCACGCGCTCGAGGGCGCCCTCGGTGGCCAGCAGCGAGCGGGCCCAGACGATCGCGCCCACCTCGAGCTCCGACGGCTCGAGCACGAGCGCCCGCTCGAGGTTACGGAAGCTCTTCACGAGCGTCTCCTCCTCGGGCAGCGCCAGGACGAGCAGCGGCGACTCGGCACCCCAGGCCCGCAGGAGCTCGGCGGCCGCCCTCGTGGACGGCTCGTCGAACGCCCCGCCGGGGATCACGGCGAGCGAGCCGCGCGCGGCATGGTCGGAGAGCGCCGAGCGGAACGCCGCGCGGCGGACCTTGCGGTTGACCTTGAGGTCGTAGCTCCGGGGCACCTGCGCGAACGCGACGCCGCCGCCCGTCCACTGCGGCGCGCGCGTCGACCCGGCCCGGGCCCGGCCGGTGCCCTTCTGCCGCCACGGCTTCGAGCGCCCGCCGGAGACC
>JBOHAK010000563.1:0-3079 GCA_050697795.1 Gaiellaceae bacterium | reverse complement strand
GTTCGCCGTCGCGGCGCTCGCCTCGCTCGTCGTCGTCGCGCTGAGCAGGCGCTCCTTGCGTGCGGCGCAGACCTTCCCCGAGCTGATGCGGTTCAGGCTCATGCGGCTGATCGTCGGCTCGTAGCCCGAGGCCCGCGCCGGGCTACAGCCGCCGTTCGTGGAGGACGGCGCCGACGACGTGGGCGCCCACGTCCTCGAGGCGTCCGAGCGAGTCCGCCACGCTCTGCTGCTTGGTGTGGTCCCGCCGGGCCACCAGGAGCGTCCGCCCGACCACCCGCGCCCAGACGAGCGCGTCGTGAGGCCGCCTCGGCGACGACGCGTGGACGATGAGGGAGTCGGCGTCGCGGAGCAGGAGCTGCACCAGGCCGGCCGCCTGGTCCCGCTCGATCGGGCGCGGGTCGGAGGCCGGAGGGGCTGCGATCACGAAGGCCGGGTCGCGTGCGACGCGAAAGCGTTCGAGCGTGGCTCCGTCGAACCGGGCCGGCGAGATCGGCTTCCCGGGGCTCCCGGCGTGCGAGCGCTTCAGCCTGGAGATCTCCCGGCTTCGCCCGAGATCGAGGAGGACGACACGTCGTCCGGCGCGGGCCGTCGCGGCCGCCAGGTTCAGGGCCACCGTGGAGCTTTCGGCGCCGCCCTGGGCTCCGACGACCAGCAGGCCGTCCGCCGCGCGGCCCGGTTCCGCCCGGGCGACCCCGGCCGCGAGAATCTCGTAGCGCCCGACGTCGGCCGACCCGTTCACAGAGCCGAGGACCTCCGGCGCGACCCGCGCCAGATCCTGCTCGTCCCTCACCCTCGGCCCGAGCGCTTCGAGGAGCACACAGGCCGCGAGAGAACCGAAGAGAGCGGCGAGGGCGCCGAACTCCATGGTCAGGGCGGTGCGGGGCCGGATCCGTTCCGCGTCCTCCGCCGGCTCGACGATCCCGACCACCACGCGCAACTGGTCCTGGGACGTCGGCGAGCCCGTGACGCCCGACGAGTTCGACTCGTCGCGGGCGACGTAGCCGACGAGCTCCGCCGCGACCGCGTTCGCGATCGCGACGGCCTCGTTCGGGTCTCCCGCCCGGACTCTGATCGTGAGCAGGCGCGTGTCCTTCTCCGCCTCTCCCCGGACGTCCTGCTGCAGCTCCTCGACCGAGAGCGGAAGCCCGAGACGCGCCAGCGCGGGCGCGAGCAGCAGCCGGCTCCGGACCAGCTCGGCGTAGGTGGGAATCACCCCGGCGGCCGCCTGCTGGCTCCGGAGGTCGCCGAGCCGGGCGTCCACGACGAGGCGCGTCTGGGCCTCGTACGTAGGCGTCGCCGTCGAAGCGTAGGCATACCCGAGTAAGGCGCCCGCGCCCGTGGCCAGCGCGATGACGGCCCACCACCGCCGCAGTGCCGAGAGGAAGCCGATGCGTCGCCCGGACATCGTTCGATCCTCTCTAGTCCAGCATATTCCCCGGAGCGCGGCTGAGTGCCGGCGGTTGCCCGCCGGCACTCACAGCCTCGCCGCGGCGATGCCGAGCTAGAACAGGCGCTCGATCGACCGTCGGACGTCCGACCGGTTGACCCGCGCCCGGTCGAAGCCGACCCCGCCGCTGACGACCTCACGGAACGTGTCCCGGGAGTAGATCGTGTCGTTTCCGCTGCCGCCGACGTAGGTGTCCCTGCCGCCGGCCCCCACGAGGGTGTCGTTGCCGGGACCGCCGACCAGGCGGTCATGGCCGCCGAGACTCCGGATGGTGTCCCTGCCGCCGAGACCGCAGAGCACGTCGTTGCCGTTCGTGCCGACGAGCACGTTGTTGCCGGCCGTTCCCCTGATGCACGGGACGATCTGCTGGTAGGCGTGCCAGTAGCGCCTCGTGTTGGTGTTCGTCGCGATGACGAGCTGGCGCGTGGTGTTCGTGATGTTCTGCCGCGTCGAGCTCGGGTTCACCAGGTTGGTTCCCGGGTCCTGGATCACCGCCGTCCCGAGGCTGTTCGGCGCGAAGGAGATGCTGCTGAGCAGGGACACCTTCACGTAGATCGTGGGGTCGAGCGCGGGGTGCGCCGTCCCCTCGAAGACCCGGATCCGGTTGTGCTGCTGGTCGAGGAGGAGGATCGGCCGCGTCCGGTCGAGGTGGGCCTGCGAGACGGTGAAGGTCTGCCAGCCACCCGCCGCGAGACGCCGGTGCAGCCGCGTCCCGGCGTTGATCGCCGAGGTGAACTTCGTCTTCGTCACCGCGTACACGCGGCCGAGCGAGTCGGCCTTCAGGTTGATGTGGTCGTCCACCGCCTTCGGGGCGCTGACCACGGTTTCGGCGGTCCAGGTGGCCAGGGGATCTCCGTCGTTGTGGATCCCGAAGTGGAGCGTCGCGACGGCCGGCACGCTCGTGTCGCTCGTGTCGCTCCACATGACGCCGATCTTGTTGCCGCCGAAGCGGACGATCGCCGAGATGTCGTCGGCCCCGACCAGGGCGTCGAGGACGCCGACCGGTCCGAACGAGCAGTTCGCGGGCGTGGTGACGCAGCCGTCGCCCGTCTTCTTGACGTAGACCTGGTGCGGGCCGGGCCCGGGTGCCTGCTGGACCCAGGTCGCCCAGATCGCGCCGTTCGAGTCGACGTCGATGGTGAGGGTCTCGCTCCGCTGCCCGTCGATCACCGTGAACCCGTCCGGGGTGTAGGTGTTCGTCGTCGGGTTGTAGTTGAAGCGGTAGAGCCTCATCTCGTCGTCCGGGACGGCCCCAGGCTCGTGGGCGGTGACCTCGTCGAACTTGTGCGAGGCGACGAACAGCTTGCCGCCGGTCCACAGAGCGTCCTGGCGGGTGCTGTCGCGCGTGTCGATCTGGACGCCCGTGTTGACCCACGTCTGCGCTCTCATGTTCAGCCGGAAGATGTTGTAGGAGTCCGAGGCGGGGCTGAACATGCTGGCCCACCAGAACCCGTCGTTCCACCACAGCTTGTGCTCGGACTTCGTGCCCGACGGGCTCCCGCTCGTGCCGGCCCCGTATACGGGCCCCTGGAAGCCGACGTCCGCTCTTGCGACCCCGGGGGCCGCCAACGCCACAACGCCGCAGAGAACGGCGCACACCACAGCCGCGCTACCCCTCATCCTGTCCTCGCT
>JBOHAK010000562.1:0-4246 GCA_050697795.1 Gaiellaceae bacterium | reverse complement strand
CGGAACGGCACGGATCCGCGCGCGCCCGCTGACCTTGACCAGGGCGCTGAAGGAGGGCTCCTGGGAGGCCGCCATGGCGCACCAGCTCGACGGCGAGCTCCTGTCCGAGGACTGCCCATATCCGGGCCCGTCGGCCCGCCGCGTCTGGGAGGACCTGCGCGAGCTCCAGCTCGCCTACCAGAACCGGGATCCAGGCTGGGAGCGGCTCCCGGCGGAGTTCGAGTGGCTCGGCCGGGCGCTCGCGAGCCTCGTGGCGCTCGGGGCCTGAGGCGCGCCTACCCCGACCTGAGCCGTGTGAGACGGGCGGCGCCGACCGGGCCGTTGACCCAGTAGAAGCTGATCACGTTCCGGCGGTTGCGGAACGCGGATTCCGGCGGCAGCGCCGAGAAGCGCACACCGCCGGAGGCACCGTACGTCGTCGCCAGGGCTGCGACGCGAGCGTTCACGACCACGGCGAGCGCCCTTCCGGGACGCACGCCCGGGCCGGTGAGGTGCCCCTGGAGCGGGGAAGGCACGAAGGGCAGGCCGACCGGCATGCTCGCGGCGAGCCTCCGCGTGGCCTCGTGATCGATCGTCGCGCGGGCGCGCGATGACCCGACGACGTCGAGCGTCGTCACCGTCCGACCGCGCAAGTCGCGATGCGGATCGACGACGAAGAGCCGCGCCCAGTCGCCGACGCCGAACAGCGCCGCCTTCCGGCTGATCGCCGCCTCCTGCCGCTCGACCACCGACGCGAACGGCGCCTCGGTCTCTCCGTCCGCAGCCTCCCGGGAACGCGTGCGGACGCGAACGATCCCGCGTCCGGGATCCTGGAGCGCGGACCGACCGTTGATGCGCCAAGGCATCGTGATACCGAGCGAGTCCGCGATCGTGGGAAGCACGTCGAGGACCTCGACGTGGTAGTCGATCACTTCGCCCTGCTCCTGACCCGGCTGCTTCACGAAGAGCGGCACGAACGCGATGTCCGGAAGCGTGACCTGCGTGGCCCCGCGACGCGACTGACCGGGCCGGAAGCTGATGCCGTGATCGGCGGTCACGACGACGAGCGAACTGTCGTACATGTCCGTCTCGCGCAGCCGGTCGAGCAGGTCGCCGATCAGCCGGTCGACGAAGCCCACCTGGAGAAGGTGGCGCTGGTAGGCCTGGTGCGTGAGGAAACGTCCCTTCCACAGATCCTTCGGGCCGTCGAGCCCGGGCGCGGGCGAGGCGCCGATCGAGGACTGGCTCCCGGAGGGGAAGTGCCACCAGGGCCCGTGCGGGAAGAACACGTGCGCGAAGTTGAGCGACGGCTGGTCGGTCGGCCGGATCGACTCGACGAACCGCTTGTACAGCCGCGTGTGCACGGAGTGGTACTGCTCCGGGGCTTGCGGGCGCTTTCCGGCCGCCTCGGTGAGGGCCTTGTCCAGGAGCTTCCCGACGTCCTCCTCTTCGTCGCGACCGAAGTTCATCCACTGCTGCGTGATCGGCGGGAGGGTCTCCTCGAGCCGGGGCGGCGCCAGGAGATGGAGGTAGACGATGCCGACGTCCGAGTACAGAGACGCCGGCTCCTCGACGACCGCCGCCGCGGGAGGCGGAGCCGTGCAGACGACCTTCGGGCAGAGGCGCGTGTACGTCTCGACGACGTTCATCCGGTAGTCGCCGCCGAGCAGCGTGAAGAGGTTCCTCGGGTGCGACGCGAAGACAGGCGGCTTGCCTCCGGTCGGCCGTAGCCCGGTCAGCATCGCCGGCACGGCCTGCGTGGTCGAGTAGCTGACCGTCGACGTGTTCCGGACCCACGTGGAGCCCGCGGCGAGCTCCGCGAAGTTCGGGTAGCGCACGGCGTCGATCTCTCCGGTCTCGTCCAGGAGCGAGCTCACGGGGAACTCGTCGAAGACGACCATCACCACCGGGGCCTGTGCCCGCGTATGCGCCAGAGCGACATCGGGTTCGCCGGCCAGGGTGAGCTGGGAGACGGGCGAGACGAACAGGAAGTACGCCAGGAAGAAGACCGGCGCGGGTGAGAGAACGGTGAGGAAGGAACGAGCCGGCGAGAGGCGCCAGTAGAGAAGCGCGACGACCGCGCCCAGGACTGCGGCGAGGCCGACCAGCGTTCTTGTCGAGCTGACGTCAGTCGCGCGCTCGAGCGCCTGGACGATGACCACTCCGGCCAGGCCCGCCACGAAGACGAGGTGCAGCACGCGCTGGAACGCCCAGGAGAGAAGGCTGGCGGCCGCCTCCAGGAGGATGAGAGCAAGCGGGGGTACGAGGACGACTGCGAGCGCGAACAGGACGATGTCCCAGCGCGACGAGCCCCGGACCGCGAAGAAGTCCGGACTCTCGCCGAGCAGGTTGAACAGCGGCTGAGCGACCGCGAAGGCCGAGAGCGCTGCGAGATGCGCGAAGCTGACGCTGAGCTTCCGAAGCCTCGAGCGCTGTATCTGGGTCCGACGGCGTGCCACGGTCGATAGCCCGCCCAAGGATGCCACCTTCGCCGATTCTCGGGCCATGACGGGCTCGGGCCTCACCGGCGCAGGACCGTCTCGCAGGTGGAATCCGCCCCGTCGACCGAGTCCGCGTAGACGCGGTCGCGGCCGGGCCCGCAGTAGACGAGATCCTTGCGCCCGTCGCGCGCCCACACGACGTCGTTCCCGGCGCGGGCGCAGATCACGTCGAACCAGCGGGTGCCGCGGATCCTGTTGTTCAGCGGCCCGCCGTTCTTGGTGCAGATACCCGGGAGCTCGAGCCCGCGCGGGCGCGGCCGGCAGAGCTGGCGCACACGGAGGCGCATCTGGTGGCGCGCCTCCCGGCGCAAGCGGCCGTTCACGAAGTTCTGGAGCTGGTACGGGTCGGCTGCGAGGTCGTACAGCTCTTCAGCACCGTCTGCATACGCGGTGTACAGCGCCGTGTTGGATCGAACCGCGCAGTAGGTCGGCACGCGTCTCCCCGTGTGCTCCACGAGCACGTCCGTTCGCCAGCCTCCGGACCGCAGCAGACTGCGTCCGTCAGCCCGGAGCGCCACCCCGGCGGCCTCCATGACGGTGGGGGCGATGTCGATGTTCGCGACCAGCCGTTGGTCCACGACGTTGGCGGGAAGACGACCGTCGTAGCGGGCGATGAAGGGCACGCGGATCGATTCCTCGTAGGGCGTGAGCTTGTAGTTGCCGAGACCGTGCTCGCCCCAGGTGAAGCCGTTGTCGGACGTGAACAGGATCAGCGTGTCCTGAAGACGTCCGGTGTCCCTCAGGGCTCCGAGGATGCGACCGACGGCGTCGTCCACCGCGCGCAGAGACGCGAGTTGACCCGCCCGCACCTCCGCCGGGTCGTGGCGGGCCATCGGAGGGAGGTTCGCGGCGAACGAGCGGAGCCAGGCGGGCTTGTCGGCCAGGTCCTCACCCACGCTCGGCGGCTGCCAGGGTGCCACGGGCACGCTTCCGACGTGGCGCGGCGCCGCGGCGGGCGGGGCACCGGTGACCTCGACGTGGGGCGCGTACGGCGCGAAGACCAGGAACAGGGGGCGATCGGGGTCGGCGACCCTGACGAACGCATCGGCTTCCGCCGCAAGGACATCCGTCGAGTAGTCGGCGGGTGCTCGCCCGTACGAGACGGGGCCGCCCGGACGCAGCAGCGTGTAGTCGTAGTAGGCGGGCAGGCCGGTGAACGGCGTCCAGCGGCTCCAGCCGGCAGGGACGAACGAGCCGTCGTACCCGTTCAGGTACTTCCCGACGAAGGCTGTCTCGTACCCCACCCCGCTCAGCCACGTGCCGAGGTTCGGGACACGAGCGAAGGCCTTGGCAACCTCGGGGCTCTTCGAGTTCTGCGAGTAGAACCCGGACGAATGCGAGTAGAGCCCCGTCAGGATCGACACGCGGGAGGGGCAGCAAAGCGGGTTGACGACGACCGCCTGCGGGAACGTGACGCCCTTGGCGGCCAGCTCCGCCCGGACGAT
This sequence comes from Gaiellaceae bacterium, assembly GCA_050697795.1. Classification (GTDB taxonomy): domain Bacteria; phylum Actinomycetota; class Thermoleophilia; order Gaiellales; family Gaiellaceae; genus JAIBJN01. The sequence goes on along the minus strand of JBOHAK010000562.1, from coordinate 321 downwards.
CGGCATGGTGGACAGCGTGTCGTGCCGCTGGTCGTCGGTGAGGACCAGGACGACGTTCGACCCCGCGTGCGCCACCCCGGCGAGCAGGAGGAACGCGAGGCCCGCGGCCAGGACCACGGGCGCCCAGACCCCCCGCCGACACAGCGACGCACCCCTCTGACCCACGCCCCGGAGCGTAGAACAGGGGGATGACGTTAGTCCAGGGCGGAGCCGTAATCGGGGGAGCGGCCGCTGGACGGCCGCTCCCCGCGTGTTGGGCTATCCGGCGGGAGCCGGGGCCGGCTCGCCGCTGACGGCCGGGATGTCCCGCTGGCGCAGGAC
>JBOHAK010000561.1:0-1977 GCA_050697795.1 Gaiellaceae bacterium | reverse complement strand
GAATCCGGGGTCTCGTGCTGCTCGCGCTCGCCGCCGGCGTGCTCCTCGCGCCCGCACCCGCGGCGCACGCGGCGCGTCCGAACGTCGTGATCGTCCTCACGGACGACCAGCGCTGGGACACGCTCTCGGCGATGCCGACCGTGCGGTCCGAGCTCGTCGCCAAGGGCGTCACGTTCTCGAATGCCTTCGTCGTCAACCCGCTCTGCTGCCCCAGTCGCGCGAGCATCCTCACCGGCAGGTACTCGCACTCGACGAAGGTCTACACGAACGGAGGCTTCCGTCGCTTCGACGACTCCTCGACGCTCGCGACCTGGCTCCGCCGGGCCGGCTACCGCACCGGGTTCTTCGGCAAGTACCTGAACTCGTACGCCGGCACCTACGTGCCGCCCGGGTGGAGCCGCTGGGTCGCCTTCTCACCGTCCAACGTCGACAACTACCTCGACTACCACCTGAACGTCAACGGACGTCTCGTGCCCCGGGGCGGCCTGCCCGAGGACTACTCGACCGACGTCCTCGCCGCTGAGGCCGAGGCGTTCATCCGGGGATCCGGGACGACACCGTTCTTCGCCCTCTTCGCCCCGTACGCGCCGCACAACCCGGCGACGCCGGCCCCCAGGCACGAAAACGCGTTCCCGGGGCTTCAGCCGTGGCGACCGGCGAGCTACAACGAGCCCGACATCGGCGACAAGCCCGCCTGGATGCGGGCTCGCCAACAGCTCAGCCCGGAGTCGCAGACATCGCTGGACGGGTTCCGGGCGCGCCAGCTCCGGACGCTGCTCTCCGTCGATGACGCAGTCGAGCGCTTGCTCGAGGTGCTCACCGAGACGGGACGGCTCGAGGACACCCTCGTCATCTTCATGTCCGACAACGGCCTCCTCTGGGGCGAGCACCGGCTGACGGGGAAGCAGGCGCCCTACGAGGAGAGCATCCGCGTGCCGCTCGTCGTCCGCTTCGACCGGCTGGCGACCGGCACGCGCACGGAGACGAGGCAGGCGCTCAACGTCGACGTCGCCCCGACCGTGGCCGCGCTGGCCGGAGTCGCGGCACCGCGGGCGGAGGGCCGCAGCCTGGTCCCGCTCCTTCGAAACCGCTCGGTCGTGTGGCGGGGCGAGTTCCTCGTCGAGAGCCTGCGCACCGGCCCCAACCCCGACGTGCCCACCTACTGCGCGGTGCGCGGGCGCCGCTACGTGTACGTGGCGTACGCGACGCGGGAAGAGGAGCTGTACGACCTCGCCGCCGATCCGCGCCAGCTGGAAAACCGGGCGGGCGACCCGGCCCTGTCCCCGATCCTCGGGCTGTTCCGCAAGCACCTGCTGCGCCTGTGCAACCCACGGCCACGAGGGCTGGTGCTGAGCTGGATCTGTACCAAGACCGGGACGGCGAGGAACGACGTCATCGTGGGAACCCAGGGCCTCGACTCGCTCTGCGGACGGGCCGGCCGCGACGTCCTCCGAGGCCGTGGCGGCAACGACCGGCTCTGGGGCCACCGCGACCGGGACGTCCTCGTCGGCGGCTCCGGCAACGACATTCTCGACCCGGGCCCGAGCAGCGACAGGGTGTTCGGGGACGACGGCGCGGACAGGTTGCTTCTGCGCGACGGCATCGCCGACGTCGTCTCATGCGGGCCCGGGCGCGACGTCGTGTTTGCGGACCGCCGCGACAAGGTCGCGAAGAACTGCGAGATCGTCCGCCGCTAGCCGAGCCCGAGCTCGTCGCGGTAGGCGCGCGCGTAGACGTCGCGCGCCTCGATCACGTCCTCCACGTACTCCCGGGTCTCCGCGAAGCGAATCTCGCCACCCTCCGACACCCACTCGTCCACGTTGGCCTGGCCGGCGTTGTAGGCGGCGAGCGCGAGCCGCTCGTCTCCGTACTTCCGCAGCAGCCGCCGGAGGTAGAAGGAGCCGTAGCGGACGTTGATCTCCGGGTCGTAGAGGTCGTTCACACGGAACCGGCTCCCTTCCGTGAAGGACGCGATGC
>JBOHAK010000560.1:0-9545 GCA_050697795.1 Gaiellaceae bacterium | reverse complement strand
CGTTCATCTCCATGCCGGAGTAGGCGCCGAAGTTCGAGACGATGAGGACGATGCTCGCGATGCCCGCCCATTCCGGGAAGATGTGATCCGCGTCCATCGGGGCCGCAGACGCGTTTCCCTGGGCGAGATAGACGATCCCGAGGGTGACGAGCAGCGCGCCCGGGATGAGCGTGCCGATCAGCACGCCGCTCGAGGCGAGCTTGGCGATCACGCCGATACCGCCTCGAAGCTGCACGAGCACACCGAGCCAGTAGACGCTGATGATCACGATCGCGGTCCAGACGCCGCTCGCCGCCAGGTCCGGAGCGATCACGTAGGCGAGCGTCGCAGCCACGAACGAGAGCAGCGACGGGTAGTAGAACAGGGTCATCGCATACTGGTGCCAGGCGGCCGTGAAGCCCATCCGGGGCGAGATGCCCTCCGTCACCCAGCGGTAGATGCCTCCCGACCAGCCCGACGCGAGCTCGGCCGAGACGAGCGCCGTCGGAATCAAGAAGACGATCGCCGGCAGGACGTAGAGGAAGACGGCGGCAAGGCCGTAGACCGCCATCGTCGGCGCCGGCCGCAGGCTCGCGACCGACGACACGGTCATCAGCGCCAGCGCCGTCCACGCGATGAACGCCGGTCCCGCGACCGAGGCGCGCGGGGTCGCGGCGGCCGGAGGCCGGCTTTCGGCGGCGTCGGCCGTGGACACTAGTGTCGCCCTCCCGGCGCGATCAGCCACCCGGACTTGCCGCGGCTCCGGCCACCTCGGGGATGAAAGACATCGTGAAAGGTAGTCAAAGCCGCCGGACTATAAACATGTCGGCGAAAGACGGTCAATCGTGACTCGCTCAGCGGCGAGGCGCGAACGGTCGCAGTTCGTCGGCACCCGGCTGGACGATCCCGACGTGGGACTCCGGCGCCTCGTTCCAGGCCCCTGGCAGGTCGCCGAGTGGCTCGGACACGATGACCCGCGTCTCGTCTGACAGCGCAGCGAGTTCCGCGCTCTCCGGGTGGAGCGCCTTTAGGGCGTCCATGCGGGTGCTGAAGTAGAGCGAGCGCGAGGCACCCTCACTCGAGTAGCGAAACGCCCAGACGGTGCGTCCGTCGGTCGTCGCGACCGTCATTTGGATGGGATGCTCGATGCCGTGCTTGCGTCCGGCCTCCTCGACGAGACCCACGGTCCGCTCGACGGCTGCAATGGGATCGTTCTCGAGCTCGAACGTGAGCGCGAGGTAGAACATCGTCTCGGAGTCGGTGGTGCCCTCGATCGAATCGAAGAGGGAGTCGTCGACCGCGAGCAGCAGCTCGCGCCTCACTCTGGGGAACTCACGGATCAGCCCGTTGTGCATCCAGAGCCAGCGCCCGTGGCGGAAAGGGTGCGTGTTGGTCTGCTGGATCGCCGTTCCAGTAGAAGCGCGGATGTGCGCGAAGAAGAGCGGCGAGGAGATCCCGGCTGCGAGCTCACGCAGGTTGCGGTCGTTCCAGGCCGGATGCGTGCTGCGGTACACCCGCGGCGCCTCACCGTCCTGGTACCAGCCGACGCCGAAGCCGTCCCCGTTGGTCGTCGTCGCGCCCTGCCGGGCATGCAGGCTCTGGTCGATCAGCGAGCGATCCCGCTTGACGAGCAACTCGTCGAGTCGGATCGGCGATCCCGAATAGGCGAGCCAGCGGCACATCTGACTACCTCCTCTCTGCGGCACCACCCGGCGGTCTCGTCGGGATGTTCTGGGCCAGGAACAGGGCAACAATCGCGAGCACGGCGAGGATCGCGAGCGCCGATCGGAGTCCGGCGAGACGGGCATCGCCGTACGCGTCGAGGGCCGCGCCGGCGGTCGCCGGAGCGACACCTGCCTCTTCGAGGCTGGCCTCGAGGTCGGCGTCGGAGACGAACGGCACGCCGCCCGCGAGCTCGACCTGCGCCTGGGCCTTCGCGCTCGCGGGGATCGCGGCGCTCTGCTGCACGTTCGTCAGGAACGCCGACGTCAGCGTCGCGATCAGCAGCGAGCCGGCCAGCGCCGTGCCGAGCGACGCGCCGAGGTTCGTCATCGTGTTCTGGATCCCGCCGACCTCGGGGCTCTCGTCGTCCGGAACCGCCGAGACCGTTACGGCGCCGAGCTGCGACGCGAGCGCGCCGATCCCGAGCCCCACGAGCAGCATCGGCACGAAGACGACCTCCGGGCCGGCATCCGCATCGAGCGCCCCGAGCAGCACCACCGTCCCGGCGAGAAGCGACAGCAGTCCGGCGCGGACGACGAGCCGCGGCGAGACCTGCGGCAGGAGCCGGGGGATGCCGATCGCCGCCGCCAGCAGCGTCACCGAGAGCGGCAGCAGCCGCGCGCCGGTCTCGAGCGCCGAGAGCCCGAGCGCGACGGAGAGGAAGAGCGGCACGACGAAGAAGAACCCCGCCTGCACGAGGTACTGGAAGAAGAACATCGTCACGCCACCCGTCAGCTGCCTGTTCCGCAACATCGCCGGACGCACGAGCGGCTCCTCGTCTCGCGACTCCCGGCGCGCCTGCCAGCGGAAGAAGACCCAGATCACGAGCAGCCCGATCAGCACCAGCCACACCGTGGGCGATAGACCCGCCCACGACGGGCCGTCGGCCTTCGGCTGGATCCAACCCCACTCGCTCGAACGCAGGACACCGAAGACCACTGCGCCCAGCCCGAGCGCCGACAGACCGGCCCCGACGATGTCGAGCTGAGGCCGCTGCTCGACCGGCGCGTCCGCGATCCGCCGCGTCAGCAGCAGGATCACGAGCACGACCACGACCTCGCCGGCGAAGACCCAGCGCCAAGAGAAGTACGTCGTGCAGAAGCCCCCGATCAGCGGGCCGACAGCGACCGCGACGGCCCCGGCGGCGGCCACAAGCCCGTAGGCGGCGGGGCGGCGCTCCGCCGGGAAGTTCGCCGCGACCAGAGCGACGATGGCCGGCAGGATCAGCGCCGCTCCGATCCCTTCGAGCAGCGACCAGCCGATCAGCAGCACGGGCAGGCTCGGCGCGACCGCGGTCGTGAAGGACCCACACCCGTACACGACGCAGCCAATCGCGAAGGCCCGCTTCCGCCCGATCAGCGCCCCCACCTTCGCGCCGGTGATCATCAGCGCGGCCATCACGAGCGTGTAGGCCGTGATCGCCCCCTGGATGCCGGTCACGGTCGTGCCCACGTCCTTCGCGACCGTCGCGATCGAGACGTTCATCACCGAGCTGTCCAGCGTCATCAGGAACTGGCCGGACGCGAGTGTGAGCAGCACGAGCGTGGCGCCGCTCGCGCGTGCCGAGGGCGCAATCTCGGCGTTCGTCACGAGACCGATTCTCCTACGATCCGTGCCACGGCGCCTAGCCGCGTGCGGGCGGCGTCACCGGAAGCCCGTCGGGCGAGGCGCCGGACTGCCCCCGCACACACTTCTGATGCAGCACGCCGCTAGGCGAGCGCCTTCTGCTTGATCGCGTCGAACTCCGTCTGGCTGATCGCGCCGCTGTCGAGCAGCCTCTTCGCCTTCTCGATCTCGTCGGCGGCGCCACCAGCGCCTGCGGTCTCACGGACGTATTCGTCGAGCTGATCCCGCTGAGCCCTCACGCGCTCGACGTTTCGCTTGGTCATCCCCTCGTTTTGCGAGATCAGGTAGACGAACACGCCGAGGAAGGGCAGGACGATCGTGAAGATCAGCCAGCCGGCCTTGCCCCAGCCGGAGAGGTCACGACGGCGAAAGACGTCCCCGAACACGGTGAAGAGCAGCCAGAACCACGCCACCCACAGGAAGAAGACGAGCATCGTCCACATCACGTCGAGAAACGGATAGTCCGCCGCGAACATCTACGCCTCCTCTGATCGCTTGCCAGAACCCTAACGTGCCATCTCCAAGCTAGGCCGCGGGCCGCGTGATGATACAGGGTGAAGACCCGGTTCACCCATGTGAACGCAAACCGAGCGATCGCGTGGTCAGAGCAGCGGTGAGAAGCCGGCGAACACGGCTGCCTTGGCGCGCTCGGCCTTCCCGGTCAGCGGCCGACCGGCGACCGACAGCGCCTCCGCCGGCACGCTGAACCGCTCCTCGAACTGCGCTGCCACCGCCGCAGACCGAACCAGCAGGTCGATCTCGAAGAAGCGTTTCAGGCTCCAGGCCTCGAGATTGCACGTTCCCGCGAGCACCTCCTCACGGTCGCGCACGAACGCCTTCGCGTGCAGCATCGCCGGGTACTCGAGAATGCGAACACCCGCATCGAGCAGCTTCGCGTGGTGGAATTGCTGCGCCGCGGCACAGGCCCAGTTGTTCGCGTTCGCAGGGACGAACAGGCGGACGCGGACACCGCGCCGAGCCGCACGCTCGATCCGTCGGATCATCCCGCGATCGGTGACGTAGGGGTTGATGACGTCGAGCGTCTCGGCTGCGCTTTCGAGCAGGCGCGCGATCGCAGCGGTGATCGGGCGGTACTTACCGGGGGCGTTGTGGAGGACGACCGCCGGGATTGGATGCTCGCCCTCCTCGAGTGGGGGAAAGAGGCTCTCGATCTCCGCGGTACTCAACGCCCCTCCGAGCCAGAGGAAGCTGGCTAGAAAGACGAGCTGAAGCTGCGCGACGACCGGGCCGTTGACACGGACGAACAGGTCGTGGAAGCGACCGTCCTGGAAGTGGTCCTCGATTCCGGCACCGCCGACCCAGCCGATGCGGCCGTCGACCACGAGGAGCTTGCGATGGTCGACATGCCCCAGGCCGCCCAGGTTCCACCGCGTCGCCGCGCCGGCGCCGAGCGGGCCGGCACGCGCACGAGCCTGTGTCGCCCGCACCACGCAGACCTGGACGCCCGCCGCGGTCAGCCGCTCGTAAAGCGCCCGCGCGCCGCGCTCGGGGTCGGAGCCCTGCCGGTCGACGACGAGCCTCACGGGAACGCCCTCTCCGGCCTTCCCAATCAGCGCATCGGCGAAGGCGTCCCCCACGATGCCCGGCCGGAAGCCGAACTGGTTGATGTGAACGGAGGAGGAAGCAGCGGCGATGTCGGCGAGCATCGGCGGGTAGAAGGCACGGCCCTCAACGAGGACCTCAGCGGACGATGCGCTGCTCTCGGCGAACGCCAGCGCCAGGTCTCGCCGTGTGACCGAGCCTGTCATGAGACGCTCGGCGTGAGCCCGAACGTGGTCGTTCGAAACCGCGTACGTGCCCGTCACGTGCGCTTCTCATCCTCGTCGATCGCGGCCGCGCCGAGCAGCGTCAGACCGAGGTCGGACACGCGTCGCAGCAGACCCTGGAGCTCCGCCTGATCGCGGACGGGGCCGACGAACACCGTGTTTCCTTCCTCACGCGTGAGCGTGATGCCCGCGAGGGCGGGGCTGAGCCGGTCGCTGAGCTCTCCTTCGACGATGAGTCGATACTCCCGATCCGCCATCAGCCAAGCATCGCCGCTGCAGCCAGCTTGGGCCTCGGCCAACAGCGGCGCCTCGTCGGCGCCTCTAGACCGAGCGCCCCAACGCCCGCTTACCTTCTGCCCTCTCGCCACGTGCCCGCGATCTTCGCACGAAGCACGTGGGGTTGAAAGCCGAGGTCTCGAGCCTGGGCGGTCTTCGGATGCCGGCTTCAGCTGGATGACTGCGTTCGCTCGACCAGCGGGTCGGTCGTCCGACCGGGGATCGCGCGTTGCCAATCACCACCCGAAGCCACCGACCCGTGCGCGAATACAAGTGCCGCGTACGCCGCGGCGCCACAGAGCGCCCGCAAACGGCCTACTTCAGCGATGATCGAGCCCTCTTGACTCGGAGGGGCTTGCCGGGCTGGGTCGGCTACATGTCGAGACCTCCGTCCGTTCGGATCTCGATCAGCGGGTGCGCGTCGCGATGTGCGGCAGGCTGGAGCTCCTGTCGCTTGACAAGCTCATCCGGTCGGCCAGGAACTCGTCCCAGGTCCGCCGGCCCACAGCCCGGTCCGGGGCGAGGTTGGCGCCGGCACGGAACGCGCGGGCGGCCTTGCCCGGGAGCCGCACCGGCACGATCAGCCGGTGCTTCCGACCGGCCCGCAGGTAGCCGCGGGCCAGCTCGGCCATCTCGTACACCCGCGGCCCGGCTAGGTCGGGCACCAGGCCGGCAGGCGTGCCGAGCGCAAGCTCCACCAGCCCGGCCGCCACCTCGTCGGCGTCGACGGGCTGGAACCGGACCCCGGCCGGGACCGGGATCACGGGCAGCCTCCCCATCTTCCGCACGGTCGTCAGGATCAGGTCGTGGAACTGCGTGGCACGGAGCGTCGTCCACGGCAGGCCGGAGTCCGCCACCACGCGCTCGGCGGCCAGCTTCGATGCGAAGTAGCCGAACATCGCGCGGTCGACGCCGCTGACGACCGGGATCCGGTCCGCGCCGACGACCGAGATGTACACGAAATGGCGAGTCCCGGCCTGTGACGCTGCCCGCACCAGGTGCCGGGCCTTGTCCTCGTCGCCCTTGGCGCTGCCCGCGAGGTGCAGGATGATCTCGGCCTCCTCCACGGCGGCTTCGATCCCCTCCCCCGTGGCGAGGTCGCCGGTCACGTACTCGATCCGCTCCTCGTCCTCGCGGCTGCGCCTGCTGAGCACCCGTACGTACCCGCCGGCGTCGCGCAGCCGCGGGACGACGAGGCGTCCGAGCGTGCCCGTGCCGCCGGTGACGAGAATGCGACTTGGGAGTCTCATGGTGTCCTCCTCGCTCTCGGAGATTTCCTGTCACGCCGGCGCTGTCTCGCCGGTCTAGTGGGTAGACCGATCCCGAGCGAGGAATGTGACGAGATGAGAGAGGTCTTTCGGTTGATCGCCCGCGGCCTTTCGAACGCAGAGATCGCGGAAGAGCTTTACATCAGCGAGACGACCGTCAAGACACACATCACGCACATCCTCCAGAAGCTCAACCTCCGCGACCGCGTCCAAGCAGTCGTGCTTGCCTACCAGACGGGGGTCTTCGAGGCAGACGCGCAGCGGCCAACAGGTAGCGACGAGCGCCCGACTCGACTGAGCTCCGGCGAACCCCCGCCTTCGACCTCCGCCCCCCGCCCGGGGTGAGCGCCGGCCGACCGCCGCTGGACGCCGCCTCGTCGTGTTGAGACGCTCCCGGCTCCGGGCCCGCCGTGCATCCACACGTGCTTGATGCCGAGCTGGGCTCCAGCAGGGCCGGGCCCGATCCGGCCGAGCCCGCAACGGCCTAACCGTCGTGAGCGTCTAGCTCGGAAGCCAGCCGTCGCGGTAGCGCGTCGGCTTCGTCTCCGGATAGCGGGCGTACGCGACCTCGGCGTCGCTCGTCTCTTCCTCGACGCCGGCGCGGTGGCGGAGCGCGAGCTCGTCCACCGTGTACCCGCCCCCGTTGCAGTTCTCGTCGATGTGAACGCGGCCACCGATCGCCAGGACGGCGCAGGGGCCGTCTCCGGCTCCGACGATCATGTGCCTCGTCTCGGCGGGACAATGCACGAAGTCCCACTGCCGCAGCGGCCGTTCCCCGCCCTCGACGAGCAGGAGCGCCTGCCCGGAGAGCACCAGGAAGTCCTCCTGGTCGGCTTCCCAGTGGTACATCCCGATCGGCTCGCCCGGCCCGAGGACGAACAGGTTGACCCCGAGCTGGCGGAAGTGCCTCTCGGCCTCGTCGTCCGTCGCACCGGTGAAGTTCACGCTCTTCCCCCGCCCCTCCCGTTGGTTCCAGCTCGCCTCACGCGCGTTCAGGACGAACCATCCTCCGCCGACGGACACGAGCCCGGCCTCGGTCTGCTCGAGCTTGGCCTCGGGGATCATGGCCGGATGATAGAAGGAGCCGGAGGTCCCGCTACGTCCGCGGTCACAATGCACCGGTATGCGAGCGGTGCGGGCAAGCACGGTCGTGCTCGTCGAGGGGATCAGCGACCAGGTCGCCCTCGAAGCGCTGGCCGAGCGCCGTGGTCGGGATCTCGGCGCCGAGCGGATCTCCATCGTCCCGATCGGGGGTGCGCAGGCCATCGGAAGCTCCCTGGACCGGTTCGGCCCCCGAGGGTTGGACGCCAGGCTGGCCGGCCTCTGCGACGCCGCCGAGGAGGGCGCCTTCCGGCGCGGTCTCGCGCGGGCGGGCCTCGGCTCCGACCTCACCCGCGCCGAGATGGAAGCACTCGGCTTCTACGTGTGCGTCGTCGACCTGGAAGACGAGCTGATCCGCTCCCTCGGTGCGGCCTCCGTCGAGCAGGTCGTCGACGCGCAGGGCGACCTCCGGTCGTTCCGCACCCTCCAGAAGCAGCCTGCGCAGGAGGGACGTACCCATGAGGAGCAGCTGCGGCGCTTCCTGGGCACCCGCGGCGGCCGGAAGATTCAGTACGCGCGCCTGCTCGTCGAGGCGCTGGATCCAACCCGCGTGCCTCGGCCGCTGGACCGGGTGCTCGCTCATGTCTGATGCCCGTGCCGCGGTGCAGGCCCGGCGCTCGTCGAGATCGAGCAGTGAGGAGAGGAAGCCGTGCGGAAGCTGATCGTCTGCAACATCGTGTCGCTGGACGGGGCGACCCCGCTCCGGCCGCTCGAGACCCGAACGTCGAAGGAGTCGGACAACCTGCTCGTCACGTACACCGTCGAGCTCGAAGGGAACTGAGCGCGAGGGTGTCCTTTTCCTCGTCTGCCGTTCGTCTTTGAGGCGACCAAGCACCACAAGAGGAGGAAGCCATGAAGTACATGCTGCTGATCCAGCAAGGCGACACCCCGACGCCGCAGTCGCCCGAGGCGTGGGCGCGGCTGTCGGAGGACGAGCAGCAGGCGGTCTTCGCCGACTACCAGGCCGTCAACGAGACCCCGGGCGTCACGCCGGGCGCCTGGATGCAGCCCCCAGAGGCGGCGACCACCGTCCGTGTGCAGGACGGCAAGACGCTGACCACCGACGGCCCGTTCGTCGCGATCAAGGAGGCGCTGGGCGGCTACCTCTTCGTCGAGGCCGTCGACCTCGACGCCGCGATCGAGCTCGCGTCCCGCATTCCGGCCGCCCGCCTCGGTGGTGCGGTCGAGGTGCGGCCGATCCAGGAGCAGTAGCCATCCTCGAGCAGGCGTTCCGCGACGAGTGGGGCCGCGTCCTCGCCGGCCTGATCGGCTTCCTCGGCGACTTCGACCTCGCCGAGGAAGCCGCGCAGGAAGCGTTCGCGGTCGCCGCGGAGCGCTGGCCCCGCGAAGGCACGCCCGCCAACCCGCGCGCCTGGCTCCTGACCACCGCGCGCAACCGTGCGATCGACCGCATCCGCCGCGACCGGACGCTCGTGGCGAAGACCCGTTTGCTCGACGTGCCGGAAGCAACGGAGGACGACGTGGACGAGACGACCATTCCCGACGAGCGGCTCGAGCTCGTCTTCACGTGCTGCCATCCGGCGCTCCCGCTCGAGGCCCAGGTCGCGCTCACGCTGCGGACGCTGGGCGGGCTGAGCACGGAGGAGATCGCCCGCGCATTCCTCGTCCCCGAGGAGACGATGGCCAAGCGGCTCGTCCGCGCGAAGCGCAAGATCAAGGCTGCCGGGATCCCGTTTCGCGTGCCGCCGGATCATCTGCTCCCCGACCGCCTCGCGGCAGTGCTCGCGGTCGTCTACCTGATCTTCAACGAGGGCTACGGCGGCCG
>JBOHAK010000559.1:0-3673 GCA_050697795.1 Gaiellaceae bacterium | reverse complement strand
GCTCGCGACGGTCGCTGTGACGTTTTTCTATACCTGGCTCTTCGTCCACAGCGGCGGCAGCGTCCTGATCACGATCGTTGCGCATGCCTCGGAGGGCGTGATCGTGCGTGAGTTCGTCGCGACCGACGGCTGGTCGGGCGCGGACGAGACGCAATTCGCGGTCATCTACACGGCCGCTTGGTGTGCAATCGCCATTGCGTTGCTCGTGTTCGACCGGCAGTTGTGGCGCACCCGTGAAGCATCGGCGCAATCCGGTTACGGACGTGACGTCGAGAGCGTCCAGCCGGCCGCCGCCCTCGAGCGTACAGCCTGACGAATGCAACGGAGTGCTCAGCGGGGCTTCGTTTCCCGCTCACGCGACCCCTCTTAGCGAAGGAGGTGGTCAGCTTCGCGCCAGCGTCGACAACGCCGATCTCCTGTTTGCGGCGCTTTTGCAGAGCCCTCTGTCGGACTCGAACCGATGACCCCCTCCTTACCATGGAGCTCTGGAGAGGGATCCGCGGGCCAGCGCGGGTCTCCGCGGGCACGAAGATCCCGCAAAAAAAGGATCAGAACGCGAGGCGTGACCCGCGCGTGGACGCGTGTGGTCGGGCTGATGTTCCCTTCACGTTCCCTCGGAGGAGCCCTGGATCGCACAGAGGAGGCCGCCGGATCGCGCAGGACGGTCTGGTCACTGTCTGCGAGTTCAGGAAGAGCGCGCCTGGCCCGACGCCAGTGCAAGCCGAGCAATCAATTGCGCTCACCGAGAGGACTCGGCGCGAACACGATCTGCCGCGCTCAAGGGCGACTTCAGCGAGGAGATTCGGCAGCTCGCGCAAGGGCCAGACGTTGCGGCTAGTCACCCGCGACCAGCTCCTCCCGGCGACGGGAGGGCCTGAGTCGGACCAAAGCGACAATCCCTCTGGCGCCCCGGCTTGTGCGGGGTTGCCGCGGCAGGGAACTTCCCTGTGAGGTGATCGGGAGCGACTGAAGCCTCCTTGGCCCACTGCACTCGCCCGTGCCTGGGGCTCAAGAGCTCAGATGCGGGCGCGCGCCATCCGAGGACAGCCATAGACTCGCCCCGTGGCCGGACGGACTCAGGAAGCTCTCTACGCCGAGATCGACCTCGAGCTCTCCTGGTCGGAGGATGACCTTCCGCAGGTCGAGCGGACGAAGCATGTGCACAGCCTCCATCCCTACCTTGGAAAATTCATCCCCCAGCTGGCCGAGGTCTTCCTTGAGCGCTACTTCCAACCCGGCGACTGCATCTACGACCCCTTCGTTGGGTCGGGGACCACGCTCATCGAGGCCAATGCCCACGGCTGCGACGCGATCGGCGTGGACATCTCGGCGTTCAACTGTCTCCTCACCCGCGTCAAGGCTGCCTGCTACTCGCTCGGCGCCCTCGAGCTCGCCCTCAAAGGAGCACTCGAGCAGGCGCGGCGGGGCGGACTCGCGGCGACCGACTCAGCGAGCGCGTGGCTCAGGACGTGGTACTCCGAGCGAGCTCTTGGGGAGCTTCTCGCATACCGCGCCGCAGTGGACGAGCTTGAGCCGGAGGCCCGCGCCGTCGCGCACGTCATCCTCTCCCGCGCGGCCCGATCGGCAAGGATGACCACCCACTACGATCTCGAGTTCCCGCGCGCGCCAGTGCGCGAGCCCTATTGGTGCCTGAAGCACAAGCGCACCTGCCGCCCGGTCGAGGAGGCGGACAAGTTCCTCCGCCGCTACACGCTCGACACGATCCGGCGCCTGCGCGAGTTCGCCGTTCTGCGGAACGACCGCGAAGTCGTCGTCCTTCATGGCGATGCCCGCGAACTAGCGCTTCCGCTCGAGCCAAGCGGGATCATCACCTCGCCGCCGTACCCGGGCCTCATCGACTACCACGAGCAGCACCGCTACGCCTACGAGCTGCTCGAGCTCGACGATCGCCGTGAGGTCGAGCTGGGACGAGCCGAGCGAGGGACGAGCCGCGCGGCGATCGATGAGTACGTCGAGGGGATGGTCGGCGTCTTCGCGAACGCCCGCCGCTTTCTCCCCACGGGCGGGCCGGTGGTCATCGTCGTCAACGACTCGCGCGATCTATACCGGGCCATCCTGGAGCGGGCGGGACTGACGCTCGAGGAACGGCTCACCCGCCACGTCAACCGGCGCACTGGGCGAAGGGCCGGGGAGTTCTTCGAGGACGTTCTCGTCTGCGCGTCGGCCTGACGGTTTCTAGGAGTTGTCGGCGAGGAAGCGCGCCCAAGCCTCATCGTCGAGTTCCTCGCCGTACCGCGCCTTAAACTCCTCCACGACGGCTTCGAGCTTGCGCTCGACCCGTTCGTTGTGGCTCTCGTCGCCTGCTTCAAGCGACGCGGCGGTCTCAGCGGCGAGCTCGAGTACGGCGGTCATCGTGTTGGGGTCGTCGCCGATGAATTCCCAGAACTCCTGCCCGACGCGGAGGCCCACGCCGCGAATCTCAAGCTCACGGTGGGCGATCCCCGAGATTTGCTCCGGCCTTCCGTAGCAGACGCCGAGCAGGCATATGGCCTCGGGATCACGCGCCCGCGCGGAGTTGAGGAGCGTGGCGATGTTCTGCGCGATGTCCTTGTTCGCCGTGTCGGGCCCGCTCTTCACCTGGATGAAGTAACGCCGTCCGCCCTTCAACTTCTCGATGTCGGCGCCTGCGACGCCGGAGCCCTGGCCGGCGATCTCGCGCGCGATCGCCTGAAGCGTGCTTCCCATCCCGGTTACAAGCCCGCGCTCGAGGTGCTGGGCGAGGCGGTAGCGAAGCAGGGCCTCCGGTGTCTCGAGCTCCAGCATGGTCGCTGTCGCCCGAAGGGCGACCACGTTGAACTTCAGGTGGTCGAGGGTGAGCGCCTCGAGGTTGCGCGTCCGAGCTTCGAGGAAGCGCCCGAAGATTGCCCGGATGCGGTCGCGTTGCTCGTCCGTGAGCGCCATTTCAGGGCAAGCTAGCGGGCGCGTCTGATGCCAGCGTGCGGTGGCTGCGTACTTGGCGGTGCCTAAGCGTCATGCCGACGCGTTGATCGCCTCTGCGAAGGTGGTGAATCCGTTCCAGGGACCGGTGCCCTCCTCGAGGACGAGTTGTTCGGCAATGTAGCGGCCAAGAAGTGGCTTGCTCGCCTCTCCCGTGAGGCCATAGACCTCTCGGCCCGCACGCTCCTGCTCATCGTAGTCGTCCAGGAACCAACCACGGAGCGTGTCCTCGAAGTTTCGTCCAAACACCGCAATGCCAGGATCCACGACAAGCGTTTCCGCCTGGAGAAGGCCCGTCTTCGTCTCCTCATCGAGTCGAAGCGCCGCGAAAAGGTCGTCACGGCGGCGAGCTTCCGGGTCGACCTCATTGTCGTTGTCGAAGATCACGTAGACCGGGATCCCGTAGGCCGAGAACAGACGGAACCACCTAGCAAGGTTTCCGACCCCCTGGACGGAGACGATTGCGATCCCCTCCTTTACGACATCAAGTCCCACCTGCTTCAGATAGGCCGGCAGCGCCTCGCGTTCGGTGGCTCCCTCGACGAGAACGATCCGACGGGCGAAGAAGCCGGAGAGGATCTCAGCGTTTGAAGCAACGTCATAGAACGGAAGGACGGTATCCGCGTTCGCCAGCGGCGCCCCTAGTGCCCTGCAGTGCTCAGCGAGGGCTGGCGCATCTCGCTGCATGACAACCATTCCCTCGTCGGTCTGGAGT
>JBOHAK010000558.1:0-8194 GCA_050697795.1 Gaiellaceae bacterium | reverse complement strand
CTTCAGGACCATGCGGATAACGAAGGCGACGAGCTCGAGCTCCGGTGACGGGACGCGGAAAATGCCCTGAGAGGTCGCCGACGCCAGAAACGCATCCTCGATCGGCAGTCGGTAGTTCTTGGTCGCGTCGTCCCCGACGACGAGCTGATAGTGCACGTGGACGTGCACGAACCGGTCTGCGTCGCTGTCGTAACCGTAGAAGTCGGCAACGCCCGGAGCGGTCCGCGGATCACGTGCCTCCTTGAAGCCCAGACGATGGAGAATCAGACCAAGACGTGAAGCATCGGCTCGATCAACGAGGAGATCGAGGTCGTTCTCGGCTGTGGCAGAGCGCTCCAGAAAAGCGGTGCTCTTCCAGTGACAGTAGCCGACGCCTTCGGCGTCCAGGCTCTCGCACAGGTCCCGAACGAGCGACACGGTCTTCCGATCCTGCGGCCGCAACCCTGACGCGCCTCCCGTCCCGACGGTCTCTTGAAGGCTCACATGCACACCACGTCGCGACCCTCGCATGACGCCGGTCGCGAGGACCGATTTGGACATCCCGGCGTGCGGCCTTGCGCTCTCGCGCCCGAGGCGAGAATGGTCGCTGCCTCGAAACCGAAATCGGATGTCGATTGCAATACGACGCCGCCTCCGACCTGACGTCCAGAGCACCCCGAAAGACGGTCGCTCTCCGGTGGGACCTGACCACGGAGATCGGTCCGCGCCAGGCTCGCCTTATTCTAGGTCCCCCAGCGACGGGTTTCGACCCTTCCGCGTGAATACGGCTGACAACGTTCCCGTCCGGGCGGCCTGGGCAGGCGGAGCCGTATACCGGTCGCCCCCGTCACCAAACGCCCTTGAGCCTTGTCGCGCGGCCTGCGGACGTGCCATGATCGATGCATGGCCCCGGGCGGGAGTCCAGATGCCGTGAGGGGATCAGGTCGCCCTCCACTGATCTGTCGCTGAGCCGATGACGCATCACCAATTGTCGGAGCCGACCCGAAGGATCGCTCCGTCCGGCACCGGCGCCGTGGCAATCGCACTCGTCGCTGCAGCTGCAGGCGGCCTGTACGTCGCAGGCCTCGGCGGCGCAAGCTCCTGGTTCGTCGTCACGCTGGCGGTCCTCACGTTCGTTGGAATCTGCGTTGGTGGCAGGTCTAGAGCGCTGTCGGTTGATCTATCGTCCTCCGCCGAAGGCGTCGTGGCCGGCGCATTCTGGCGAGGCACGCTCTTCGTCCTCGCCTCCGCAGCGACGGTTGGGCTCGCCTGGCTCGTTCGATACCACGAGCCACTCCCGGCGGTGGGGTTCCGCACAGCCGCTCTCGTCACGATCGTGTTCGCGGTCGCGGTGATCGCCTCGGTTCTCTCTGTGCACCGGCTTCCACTGCTCTCCTTCCCGGGCCTGTTCCTCGGAATGACGTTCGTTTTCACCTGCAGTCCGCTGATTCTGTTTCAGCTCCAGGGTCGCGATGCGTTCCGCTTCTGGGAACGGGTCGATGTCCCCAGCGTCCTCCTTGCGATGCCTGTCGTCATGCTCGCGTTCTCATCTTTCTCGGTGGGCGCCCTGCTCGTCCGTCCGTCTCCCAGGGCCGTCGACGTCCCGCGCGATAGTGCCGTGCGTGACGAGGTCGTCGCGCTCAGGCGGGTCGGGCTCCTGCTCTACGTACTCTCGATCGTTGTCCTAGCGGTGTTCACGCTGAAAGGGACTGGGCTCAACTTGATCTTCGAGGGCGGCTATCGCGCTTTCGCCGGCGCGCGAAAAGAAGGAGGGCTTTCTCAGCTCGTTGTCGGGTCGCTGAAATGGTTTCTCCCCTGGTCGCTTCTGATCCTCGCTGCGACGAGCAGAGATCGGCGCTCGTATGCGGACTCTTTGCTCCTTTCCCTACCAGCGTTGTTGCTGATCCTTTTCGCCGGCGACCGCGGCGGGGCTCTATCAGTCGTGCTCCTCCTCGCCTCGGCGGGCCTGCTCCTGCGATTACGGATCGATTGGAAGGGGTCGCTGGTCGTCCTCGCCGTGGTGGCGATGCTTTTCACCACTGTCCAAGTCCTCCGGCAGACGCCGGCTTCGGAGTGGACACCGGCGTTCGTGGCGAAGACTGCCACAGGCGAGGTGGAAGGCAGCCGGGCGTACGATCAGAGCTTCTACGAGGCGGTGCTGACGGGCGCTGTCCCCAGCTACCAGACGCTCATGGCGACAGTCATGGAGGTGCCCGAGAATGCCCCGCACCGATACGGGCGGGACTATTTGCGGTCCGTATTTGAGCCTGTTCCGTTCACGGAAACTCCCCGATCTGTTTTAGGTCTCGAGCTCGGCCGAGAGGATCCTAGCGATTGGGTGAAGTCGATCTTGGATCCCGATCGCTGGGCAGGCACCGGGTACCTCCAGGCGGCAGAGGCGTACCTGGAGTTCGGTGCCGTTGGCGTGGTCATCTTGTACGCATTCCTCGGCTGGGGCGTAACGACTCTCTGGCATCGGCTTTCGGCGCGACGGCCTGATCCCCGCACCCTTGCCTTCAGCCTCATCGTCATGCAACAGCTATTGCTCCTCGTCAGAAACGATTCCAGCGGGGCCGTACGAACTCTTATCTGGGGATGGCTCCTGGTCTACGCGGGACCGTGGCTCATCGAACGGATGGGTTTCCTAGCACCCGCCGGGCACCGCTCCCACTTCGCGGGGCGATCGCTCTAGCCGGACAGGGCGTCGCTCGAGGAGCAGGGATACGCGGCCGCTAGCCGGTCGTGTAGTCGATGTGGAGTACGGCCGGGAAGCCGCCTTCGAACGGCTCGGCGACTCGCTTTCCGGACCCAGTGATGACCAACACGAGAGCGTTCCCGGAGCCCCACCCCGGCCGGCTGACGATCTCTTGCACCACCGCGCTGAGATCGGGAGTGCGCTGAGCGGAGCCGGCTTGGCCGAGACTCCAAGCCGGAGGCGCCCACGGAACCGAGGCGGTCGTGTCGGGCCGCGAGGAGACGTTGAACTTCGCCGTCGTAAACGGAGGAGCGTTGTCGGAGGCTTGGCCTCCGACGGTGAGATTCGTTGCCACGGAGCTCGCCTCGTCGGCCCGGAACTGCACGTAGGCGTGGAGAATGGTCGCCCCGGCAGGGACGTCGATCCCGGTGAACCTCAGCCCGACCGTCTGCACTTCGGCGCCGTCGGTCACGAGCTCGAGATCATTATTGGTCAGGCGCATCCGTCCGTCCGGCCGTTGCTCGACGTCGTCCGCCCCGGCCGCGATCGGAACGTCCAGGGTGGAACTCGCCACGTTGTCGACCGTAACGGAGTTGGAGTCGCTCGCCGTTTGGCCGCTCGAAGCGGTGGCGGTGGCGGTGATGGTGTGGGCCCCCTCAGCGGCGGTGGTGGTGTCCCAGGTGGCCGAGTATGGCGCGGTCGTGTCCGTGCCGAGGCTCGTCCCGTCGGCGAAGAACTCGACCTGGGTGACTGGGCCGGGGTCGTCGTCGGCGCTCGCCTCGATGGTGACCGTGCCCATGACAGTCGCGCCCTCGGCGGGGGCGGTGATCGTGACCGACGGCGGTGGATCGACGGCCGTCACCGACAACTCGTAGAGCTTGCCGTCGTTCTCATTGGGGTCTGCGCTGTTATCCCGTCCTCGGTCGACGATCCAGTAGTTCATCTGGCCCGAGTTGTCGCTTGCGGGCGCCAGCGTGACCCCGGCCGGGTTTCTGATGCCGGGGATCGTGGAGATGTCGATGATCTGGACAAGTTGGCCGCTCTTGGTCACCTCGAAGATCCGCTTCGAGCTGCGGTCAGCGATGATGAGCGTGTCCCGGAACGCGTCGTGCCCGATCCCCTCGCCGTCGACCACCCCGAACTGGTTGAGATCAAAGTGGGTTACGACGTCGTCCCCGCCGCTTGCGGGGACGCCGTCGAACGTACCGTTCGTTCCAGGGGAGACTTCGTACACCTCTCGCCCGGCGCCGTCGGCGACGAAGAGGTGTCCGGAGTTCGTCTCGTACTCCACTCCTTCGGGGTCGCCCGAACCGAATGCGGCTGTGCTGAAGAACGTGACCTGATCGTCCGAGGTTCCGTGACGACCGTCCGCCCCCGGACGGTCGATGAAGACGCGATCCCTGTTGTCGTCGGAGAGAAAGAGGCTCCCAGTGGCCGGATTGAATCCCATGCCCGCCGGCTCGTTGGAAAAGGCGGTCGTTACGCCGGTAGCAGTGAGCGATCCCGTTCTGGTCATCTGATAGAGATTGACGCCCTGGAAGATCGGCAACTCGTCGACGTCGACGTCGGAAACGAGCAGCCGGTCGGGCCCCGGCATATAGATGATGCCGGCTGCATCGGGGCTCGGCGGGTTGAGCTGCGACAAGTCGACCGTCTGCGCCAGCGTGAACGACGGCGCTACCGAGGCGTTCGCCGAAGGAAGCGGCAAGAGAGCGAGGAGCAGACCGAACGCCACACCGGTCGCCAGAGACATGCGGCGAGATCGCCGAGCGCTCGTTCCGCGGGCGGAGCCCGCCGGTCCATGTCTAAGAAGTCGGCCCACGCTCATCGTCCATCCTCGTAAGACCCCTACGCACGGGTACGTGAACTGGATCTCCTACGAATCGAGCAGCAGGACCCGACTTCGGCCTATAGGACGCGCGCCGGTGAATGAGAGGGGTCGCCGCCAGCCATCGTTCTCCTCCTAGATGCTGGGAGAGGATTTCGCCTCCTGCCACGTTCGACCGCTGAGAGACGGCACCGGTGTGTGCCCGGCGAAGCGGTGTCCCATTTCTCCGTCGCGACGAGGATGCAAACGGTTGCCGCCGACCGTAATCCCCATGAAGACGAGAATATCACTCGTTACATCGAGGAGCTTGGGCCGGAGAGTCCGAGAACGAGCCTGACGGCCAGGGCGCCGAAGTCGACGACACGAAGCTCCGTCAAGGGTCGACGTTCGACTCGAGATGAGGCCCCGCACCCAAGCTTGCAGCCCGGATCGCGCGGGGCCAAAGCACGTTCCAGGCCCTGCGGTCGATCATCCCCGCGATGCTATCCGCCCCTCAGCTCTGCCTGACAGTACCCTGGCTAGTGTGCGGAGGATTGTTGTCGCCTACGACGACCCGGCTTCGGTGACGCTCGAGCGCGCCGCCGAGCTTGCCGAGGCAGTTGGCGCGGAGCCCATCATCACCAATGTGACCGCAGCCATCGATGTCGAGGACACCGCCGAGGCGGCCCGCAGAGCCCAAGCCAAGCTTGAAGAGGCGCAACGGCGCCTTGCTGGGCGCGACCACCCCATTGACTTCGTACCGATCGTGGGACCCCCGGGCGAGGGGATCGTCCGTCTCGCCGACGAACGCGGTGCGGATCTGATCGTCGTCGGAACCCGAAAGAAGGGATTCTTCGAGCGCCTCGTGGAAGGAAGCGTCAACCAGGAGGTCCTGCGCCGGGCCTCCTGCGACGTCCTCGTCGTCCACAAGTAGCGTGCGGCGACCGGCCCGCTGATCAGGCGGCGGTCAGAAGCGAGGGATCGGTCCAGGGGCCGCCTGCGCGACTCGCGAGGTCGGCGAAGGTCCTGCGCGCAAGGAGCGCGATGGTCTCATCTCGGACTTCCTCCCAGACCTGGCGCAAGGTGCAACCGATCGTCATCGGACAGGGCTCCGGGTTCCGGCGCGTCGCACAGCCGATCGGCGCAAGCTGGCCCTGAAAGAGCCGGACGACGCGCTCGAGCGTGATCTCCTCGGGCGGCTTGTTGAGGCGGTAACCGCCGCTCGGGCCGCGCTCGGATCGAACGATTCCCGCGATGCGCAAGGTCGGCATCAGCTGCTCGAGGACCGACCTCGGCGTCGCGGTGCGACGAGCAAGCTCCTCGAGCTTCATCGGCCCGCCTTGGGCGAGTGTGAGCGCGAGGACGGCGCGCGTTGCGTAGTCCGTCCGACGTGAAATCCACATCTCAATTCCTCGCCGAAGATCGGTGCCTTGACGAACGGCGCGTCCTGTGCTCTCCGTCGTGCACCTTCTGCAATGTTTACAAGCTTTGTAAAGAAGGTCAAGTAGAGATGCCGCGGCTAGGGGAGGCCTGATGCAGGCGCTACTCGTGCTCGTGGCCATCGGATTCGTCGCTCAGCTGATCGACGGCGCGCTCGGCATGGCGTACGGAGCGACTTCCTCGTCGCTGGTCCTCGCCGCTGGTCTTGCGCCTGCCACCGCCTCCGCGACAGTACATATGGCCGAGATCGGGACGACGCTCGTCTCCGGCGTCTCGCACCGACGCTTCGGCAACGTCGATTGGCGAACGGTCAAGAGGATCGGCGTTCCCGGCGCTCTCGGCGCGTTCGTCGGCGCCGTCTTCCTGAGCTCGATCTCGGGCGACCTGGCGAAGCCGTGGATGGCGGCGATCCTGCTCACCCTCGGCGTCTACATCCTGCTCCGCTTCACCCTCGGGGGTCCGCCGCGGCCTACGGGTAGGCCGTACGTGCGTGGCCGCTATCTGGCTCCGCTCGGGCTGGGCGCCGGTTTCATCGACGCGACGGGGGGAGGGGGATGGGGCCCGGCGTGCACGCCGACTCTCCTCGCTACCGGCAAGATGGAGCCGCGCAAAGTCATCGGCTCGGTCGACACGAGCGAGTTTCTCGTCGCTGTCTCAGCGAGCATCGGCTTCCTGCTAGCGCTTGGGAGCCAGGGGATTGCGTGGTCATACTTGGCCGCCCTGCTCGCTGGTGGAATCGTGGCCGCACCGCTTGCCGCCTGGCTCGTTCGGATGATCACGGCCAGGCTCCTCGGTGCCGCCGTCGGCGGGCTGATCATCCTCACGAACGTCCGCACGCTTTCGGATGCCTTCGGCGCCAACGCACAGACGCGCTGGACCGCCTACCTCGCCATCACGACCGTGTGGATCTTCGCCGTCGCGCTCGTCGTCCACCAGCACCGGCGAGACGGACTCTCGCTCACAAACCGCGAGCCCGTGCAAAGGCCGACGTCGGCCGCGTCAACTGAGTCCGCCACCTAAGACAAGGCTCCCGCGTCGTCATGCGCCCGCGGAGCGGGCACGTCGGCCGGCCAGGGCGTGCACATGGCGGCGCGAATCGGGGCCCTCGCCGGGGGCGGCGAGATCCTCGTCAGCCGGGAGAGCCTCGACGGCGCCTCCCGCTTCCCGCTCTCCGAGCCGCGCCAGGAGACGCTCAAGGGCTTCGATCAGCTCATCGAGCTCGTCTCCGTCGGCTGGCGCTAGGAGGGTTTGGCGGAACGTTGCTCGTCCCGGGGTGCGATGATCGTTCCGAGGCAAGGACATAGGGAGCGTCCGTAGCTGTTTTGCTACGGGCGCGGCTGAGGACGCAGTCCTCGAGGCGAGCAGCGCGGCCCGGCGCCACAGACCACGTTTCGTCAAGCCATCCTACTAGCGCAGCTCGGCCCGGTAGCCCTCGAGCCGGTCGGCCAGCTCACGCGGGCGGCTGAGGCTGATGTAGTGGCCGCCGTCCATCTCGTCGGGGACGAGGCCGAGGCGCTCCCGCACGATCCCGCGCATCCACTCGGCCGGGAACATGCGGTCGTCGCGGCACAGCAGGAACCGCGTGGGCACGTCCGGCCACGCCTCGAGCGGCCAGGGCTCCAGCCCCGGCTTCTCGGCCTGGCGCCGCTCCCGCCGCTTCGCTTCGGCGGCCAGGTCCGGCGAGACGTCGTGGTAGAAGATCGCGTCCTCGCTGCCGTCATGCCCGGTCTGGGCGCGGAACGCCTTCCCGTGCTCGGTGTTGGCCCAGTAGTCGTTTCCGGGCTCGCCAGGCGCCGGCACCATCGCCGCCACGAGGACGAGCAGCTCGACCGTCACCCGCACGCAGACGAGCGGAGCGGTGAACCCGCCCCAGGAGTGCGCGACGACGACGAGGTCGGTGCGCGTGCCGACGGCCTCGACGACCGTGTCGGCGTAGTCGGCGAGGCCGGCCGACTCGTCCTCGCTCGGGAGGTCCACGGCCACCACGTCGTGCCCGCGATCACGGAGCTCGGGAGCGACGAGGTGCCAGTCCCACGCGCTGCTTTCGCCGCCGTGGATCAACACGTAGGTGCTCATGCCCGTGATTCTGCCGGGCCGCTTCGAGGCCGGCGTCGGGAACCTGACGTGATAGGAAGAAGCGTGGCTCGTCCGCCTGAG
The DNA here is from genome assembly GCA_050697795.1 of Gaiellaceae bacterium. Classification (GTDB taxonomy): domain Bacteria; phylum Actinomycetota; class Thermoleophilia; order Gaiellales; family Gaiellaceae; genus JAIBJN01. The sequence goes on along the minus strand of JBOHAK010000558.1, from coordinate 116 downwards.
CGCTGAGCCGGGCATGGAGTTCTCGGCCGAGAACAGCCTGATCCTCGTCGGACTGCTGGCGGCTGCTGCGGCGCTCCTGGCGACCGCCGAGCTCGTTCGAATCCCGTACCCGATCC
>JBOHAK010000557.1:0-10055 GCA_050697795.1 Gaiellaceae bacterium | reverse complement strand
CCGCTGATCATGGTCGGGTGCACGGCCGGCGTGCCGAGCAGCGGGTGGCGCTTGTCCGCTCGCCCGGCCCAGCGCGCAGACAGCTCGTCGAGCGCGCCGAGGAGCGGCATCGTCTTCTGGATCGCGTTCACCCCTCCCCCGTCCTGCCAGGACGGCTGGTTCATCTCCGCGTGCGCCGAGCGGCCCTCGACCGACAGCGTGCCGTGCAGGAGGCCGCGCGTCGCGATCCAGAGGTCGAAGCCGGTCGGCTCGGGAACGAGGCCCGCATCACCACGGTAGCCACGCTCGATTGCGGCGATCGTCCCCATCGCACACGTCTCCTCGTCCGGCACGGTCTCGAAGACGACGTCGCCCGCAAGCCTGACGCCGCACGCGTGCAGCGCCTCGATGGCGAAGAGCGCCGCGCCGACGCCGCCCTTCATGTCCACCGCGCCGCGCCCGTAGATGCGGCCGTCCCGAACGTCGGCCTCGAAGGGCGGAGAAGTCCAACGGGAGCGCTCGCCCGCATCGACGACGTCGATGTGCCCGTTGACGACGAGGCTCTGCCCGCCGCCGGCGCCGCGAATCGTCCCGACGGTGAGCGGCCGCCCGCGCCAGTGGTGCCACGACGGCATCATCGGGTGGTCGGCGAACTCTGCAGCGTCCGGCTCCCACTGATCGATCTCTGCGCCGATGCCGCGCAGCCGCTCGCCGACGTAGGCCTGGAGGTCGGCCTCTTGGTTGGTCGTGTGCGCCGACCCGGGCGAGAGGTCGACCGAGGTCGTGTCGAGGCGGACGAGGGCCCTCACGAGCTCGACGAGCTCATCCACGTTTGCCTCGATGTGCTCGTCAACACGCTCGGTCGAGGAAAGGACTCGAGACAAGGCCAAAAGCAATCCTACGGCCTTGCAGCCGCCGCCGTCGATCGCTCCGCGTGCTGGACAACCCCTCTTCCTGGTCTCGAAGCAGGAGCCGGTCTTGGACGACAGCCGCTCTGCTTGCACACAGGTCCCACTCTCAACAGGGTGCAGCAGTCAAGGTAACCGCCGCAGGCGTTGTCTACAGGTCACCAGAGGGCGGGCTTGGCGTTGCCTAGGCTGACACAACCGATGAGATCGTGCGTTCAAGCTTCTCGCTCAGAGCGTAGGCGGAGGGGGAGGGATTCGAACCCTCGAGAGGCCAGTGACCTCTAACCGCTTTCGAGACCGCTCAGAAAGGGCCTATTGGGAAAGTCGGCGTCCAGGATGCCGGCGAGCTATGGCATCTCGCCCCCGTGTGCGAGCCGAGCCCACCTGGCGCTCGGGCATGGCAGGCGTCGCGAAGTCTCGAAACAGCGACACGCTCATAGCCCCCAAGAGCTGTCTGCGGAACTCTCCCACTCTTCGCGAAGTGCCAGAATCTCAGATAATGGAGGGAGACAGGCTCTCCTGCTCGCTCAGAAGCTTCTGCAGATTCTCGCGGATCGGATCGCCGCGCGCCTGGCTGATCCCATCGAGGTACTTGATGCTCTTTTCGGCGCTCTCGAACCGTCGGTAAGGCAACCTAAAGTGCTCCAGGAAGAAGTTGGAGGCGGCGTAAAGGGCGATCAGACGAGCGCGTCGCAGTTCTCCGAGGCGGCCGCGGGCTCCGGCGTTCTGCAAGAACTCCATGACTCCCCTGACCTCCGGGCTCGGCTCCCGTTGCATGAACTCTGAGTAGCTGATAGAGGCCGTGCTGGAGTCTCCGAAAGTGGTCAGCTGTTCGGTGATAAACCGCAGCTGGTTGTAGAAGACCTGAGCGAGCTCGGGCCACTTGTAGTCGGCACCCTCGAACAGCTCTCTTTCGGTAAGCGCCCTCTCCAGCAGCCGACAGTAGTTCAGGAAGCGAAACTCCTCATCCACTAGGTCACCGAGGGTTTGATCCAGGAACACCATCTGCCCGCGAAGGATGTCGATCCAAACGAAAGGCCGGAGAGTCAGCCAGGACGTAGTGAGTAGATAGGGGCTGCTCTTTCTCAGCAGCTCCCACCGGTCCGTCGAGACCCCACTCTCGGGTCGCAAGATCTGTCCTAGCCGATCGGAGAGATCATGAACGCTTTCGATGATCTGACCCTTCGGGCCTCCAACTGTCGCGCGGAACGTTTTCATTGCCTCCAGCTGGTACTCGCGCTCGGCGGTGACCCGATCCTGCTGACCCGTCGCGCCGATCTCTTGGAGCTTGTCCGTCAGCTGCTGCCGAAGGGTTCGTTTGCCGAACCAGTACGACAGAAACGCAGCTACGACGGCGACTACCGCAGCGAAGGTGCCGGAAATGATGGCAGGCAGGGCTTCTCCAAACACGCCGACAGGATCCTCCGCCCCCGCAATGCGGTCAAGGCGTCGCAGTGGCGCGCTTCTGGAAGTCTCGCTCGCTCGGTACGTCGCTCTTTGCCAGGAAGCGACAAGGGCACGACGTCCTCGGTGCCTGATTGTCGCAATGAGGCGTTCTGGCTAGTACGACGCCGGTCCAGGGTGGAAGGCCAGAACGGCGCGGTACGCCGAGTGACGCCCTCGGTCGAGCTCTCAGCGTGACGACCTCGCGATGGGCGTTATCGCATGAGTCCCTGAGAGACAGACCAAGCGACGGCCTCCGATGCGGCGCGCATCCACTCTCGGCATAGCCATCTCGGCCCATTCTCGGCCGTCCACGCCTGGCCGAGCCACTGTGACGGTCAAGGCTGACCGCCGCAGCTTTGCCTCGTTAGCCAACAGCTGGGAGCAGCGGCGTTGGCAGAGCTGACAGCGGGAGGTGAGTCGCCACTACGCTCAAGCAGCCCAGAAACCCGCTTGAACAAAGGGCTTCTGGACGGAGGCGGAGGGGGAGGGATTCGAACCCTCGATCCGCCTAACGACGGATAACGGTTTCGAGACCGGCCAAGAACTGCCCTTTTGCAGGGATTTTCACGCCGGTTCGCCAGCGGGTTCGCCAGCCGGCGGTTGGTGCGGCTTCCGGTCGCTCGTCCCGAGATGCGCAACCCGGAAGCGCAGTGTCCTACCGAGCGGAAGTGGCTGGGCAGGGCCCGTTCGTCACTTCCTGACGTTCGAGAGCCGCGCGCGACCGGCCTGTGGCCCGGCTTCGTGGGGCGCCTGACGAAGCGCCAGCATCTTCATGTACGGTGCCCGGCGTCAGGGGGTGTGGATGAGACGGCGTCTCGCCGTCGGCCTGATTCTTCTGGGGTCGCGTCTGGTTGCGTACGCGGCCGCGGTCGTCCTTTGGCGCGATCCCGTTACGGATCTGTACGCCCGCTGGAAGCAGCGTCTCGGGAGCGTGCGCCCATCGCCTGTCCGTGGGTCGCGGCAAGCAGGCGGCGCTGTGGAGGGGGTGGTCGGAGAGGCCTGAACGGCAGGTTCGGCGAGACCATCTTTCGAGTAGGGGGGAGATAGACACGATGCGCAAGAGACTTCGATGGATCGCGTTCGCGGTGATCGCTACCTCCGTGTCGCTGGTGCATGCCGGCGGCGCGCTGGCCCAGGCGCCGAACCAGGTGACGGGCCTGGCCGCCGTCCAGGAGGACGGCTTCGCCACCTTGAGCTGGGACACCGTGACGGGGGCGACGGACTACCAGGTCGAGCGAACTCCGGTGGACGGCGCCGACCAGCCCACGGGCCCGGCCACGATCGTCGGCCTCTGGCAGCCCACACGCACCGTGACGCCTGACGCGCCGACGTTCGCCGAGTCCGGATTCGTGCTCGGCGAACGCTTCTGCTGGCGCGTCCGGGCGCGGTTCGGAACCGAGGAGCAGACGTTTTCAGAGCCTGTCTGCGGAACGACGCGGCCGCAGTGGGGCGTCGGCCCCGGTGCGTCCCTGCGGACGCAGTTCGAGCAGACCAACGGAGCGTCTTTCACGAGCGACGTCAACGAGTTCCTCTACACGGCCGCCGTCGACGCGGCCAGCGACCGCGTACGGGTCGTGGAGATCGGGCGGACGCTGCTGGGCAGGCCGATCAACATGTTCGTCTTCGGCTATCCCCAGCCGCTGGCCAGCGCGGCGCAGATCTCCGAATCACCGACGACGCTGATTCAGTGCAACGTCCACGGCAACGAGCCGTCGATGCGCGAGGCGTGCCTGATCCTGGCGCGGGAGCTCGCCTTCACGGACGACCCCTCGCTCCTTCGGATCATGGAGCGGTCGACCGTGCTGATCATCCCGACGCTCAACGGGGACGGCCGCGCCGCCAACACGCGCGGCAGCTCCACGGGTCAGGACCTCAACCGCGACCACTCGCTGCTCCGTGAGCCTGAGACGAAGGCCTTCGCGGCGATGCTCCGCGACTACACGCCGGACGTCGCGGTCGACGGACACAACGGGGACAGCGAGGACCTCCCGGTTCTCGGCCCGCGGCACCTCAACGTCTACGAGGGGCTCTACTCAGAGGTCAAGAACGGGCTGGTCGAGAGCTGGATCTACGACAACGCTGCGCTCGCCGGCTGGTACGCAGGGCCGTACAGCAACGGCGGCGCCAGCCAGGAGACCATCCTGCGTAACACCTTTGGCCTCAAGAACATCGTCGCCATCCTGTCCGAGAACCGCGCCAACGCGGGAGTCACCCGGCCGGGAGCGACGGTCGCGGGCAACCAGAACCGCAGGACGTACGGCCAGCTTTGGCTGGCCAAGCGGCTGCTCGACTACCACGACGAGAACCACTCCGCGATCCGGCGCCTGGTCGCCGAGTCGCGCATGTTCCAGCGGGCCAACGTGGGCCGGATCGTTTTCCGCGGCTCGTACCCATGGCCGCCGTTCCCGCCGCTGCCGAGCGCGCCCGACGTGGACGCTCCGGAGCCGGACGCGATCCTCGAGGATCCCCCGTGCGGCTACTTCCTCACTGAGGCGCAGTACTCGGGGGCGCAGCCGGATGGGACGGTGGAGCTGCGCCTGAACCTGCACGGGATCGCCGTGGAAATCGCGCCCGGCTATCTCGTTCGCGAGGTCGGGCCCGGCTACTTCGTGCGAATGGCCCAGCCGTTCCGCGGGCTCATCCCGCCCCTGCTCGATCAGCAGGCGGCCGAGCCGATGGTGGGCGGCGTGCGCTTGCAGGAGAGCGCGAACGGCCGTTGCGCTCAGGTTGTCCCGGTTCCGTTCCAGGCCGCGATCTGGTCCGCGGGGCTGAACGACTACGTGTCCGACTGAGACGGACGGCCCGTCGAGCGAGGCGAACGACCCCCGGCCACGTGCCGGGGGTCGTTGCGCCCCGGTCGTTGGGACACATGCCGGAACCGCGACTGTGAGCGCGTGTTCGACATCGACGGCATCAGCTCGCACCGCGGCGCACCGAAGAAGGGCGTCTGCCCCGATCATCAGGCGTTCTTGCCCAGTGATTGGGAAGCCTTTACCAGGCCATAGGTCCGTCTTTGGCGCCTCGTCCGATTCTCCGGAGCGTGAGATCGCAACGGGCGATCACGAGCGAAGGAGACGACATGAACGTACGAACGAAGCTCATCGGGATCATCGTCCTCGGCGCGGCACTTCTAGTCCCAGTCGCGCAGGCGCAGAGGCCCGACGACCAGGCGGGCCTCCGTGGACCGGGCGCCATCGAGTCAGCTCAGGCTTCCACGGCTACGCGCCCGGACGACCGCGCCGACCGTACCTTCCCGGCGGCCGAGTCGGGTCACGCTCCGGTCGACGCTCCGGTGCGCCCGGACGATCGAGCCGGCGTCCGCTGGCCGACGGCCGTCGGATCGCCGGAGCCTTTGGCGGCGACGCATCCCGACAACCGCGCCGACCGGCGCGGCCCGGGAGCCGTCACCACGTTCCTCGTCCAGCCGGGCTCGAGCGGGTTCGACCGGGGCGACGGGCTCATCGGAGGGCTCGGCGGTGCCGGCCTGGCCCTTCTTCTCACCGGGTCCGCCTTCCTGTTCATGAACCAGCGACACAAGGCTCGCACCGCCTGAGCCACTAGGCGTGACGAGAGACCGTCTCCCGGACCCGCCACGAGGCTCGGGAGGCGGTCTCTCTCCATTTCGGCTCTGGCCCTAGGGACGTCGCCGCCTTATCCTTGAGCGGGCGAGGGACGTGCGCTTGTCGGTCGGCGACGTCCAGCGGACTGGACGCAGGGGTTAGGCAGACCGTTCGTAGCAGCACCGGGCAACGGATGTGTGCCCGACGGGGCTTAGAAAGCGGAGGGGGAGGGATTCGAACCCTCGATCCGCCTAACGACGGATAACGGTTTTCGAGACCGCCTCGAAACTGCCTATTTGCAGGGAGTTTAGGCTCGGTTCGCCAGTGGGTTCGCCAGCGCCGGGCCTAGACCCTGTCCTTCAGCCCGCTAGCGGCGTGAGCCCTCACGCCGGGGCTTGGCGCGTATCTGCTGTGTCGTCGCCATCTCGTGTGCCCGTGTTGGTGCCGCCGCCGCCAAAGGCGAAGCCCGCCTCTTCGCCTTCACTCCGCTCATCGAGCAGAACGCCCGCGTGCTTCGGACCCGGGGACCGAAGCTCCTCCGGGCGTTTAGCATTGTGCGGGCCCTGATGCGCGAATCGGCGGGCACGAGGCGATCCCAACCCGAGTTGGCTGTCAACACGTCTGACGAGGAAACAGCTCCCGGGACCGACGTGCTGCCGGAGGACTACCACCAGAGTCTCTTCCCGCCCGTCGCCGAGCCCGAATTTGCGGACCCCGAGGAGCTGGCACGTGTGTGGGGCGCACGCTGGGGCGCCACTAGCGAGGTGGGACGCCTCCGAGCCGTCCTGATGCGGCGACCCGGTCCCGAGCTGGAGCGGATCCGCGCCGATCGCTGGGACCCGGCCGTCCAAGCTCTCGTCGATCCCGAGGAGGGGTGGTACTGGGAAAGCGACCAGCCGCCCGACCTCGCGCGTGTCGAGGAGCAGTACGACGGTCTCGTCGCAGCCCTCGAAGCTGAGGGCGTCGAGGTTCACTTCGCCGAGCCGATCGCGCCGCGTTTCTCGAAGGCGATGTACACGCGCGACCCCCTCTTGACCGTTCCCGGCGGCGCCGTCATCGGGCGCCTCGCACCGCACATGCGTCGCGGCGAGGAGCAGAGCATCACCCGCGCGGTCGCCTCGCTCGGCATTCCCATTCTCAGAACGACCACGGGAACCGGCCTCGTCGAAGGCGGCTCCTTCGTCAAGCTCACGCCCACGACCGCCGCCTTCGGAACCTCCATCCGCTGCAACGACGAGGGAGCACGTCAGCTCGAAGAGACTCTGCGTCGGATGGGCATCGAGCTCCTCGTCTGTCCGCTGAGCGGCTTCTCCATCCACCTGGACGGCGCCTTCGCGATGGTCGACGTTGACAAGGCGCTCGTCCACGCCCCCGGCGTTCCCTACTGGTTCCTCGAACGCCTCTCCGAGCTAGGGATCGAGGCGATCTGGTGCCACCCGGACGAGCTCTGGGCGATCAACTCGCTCGCCCTCAGCCCCGGACGCCTGCTCATGTGTGACGGGTACCCGTACACCGCCGAGCGCCTCGAGCGGCGCGGAATCGACGTGATCCCCATCCCCTACTCCGAGATCCAGAAAAACGGCGGCGGCATCCACTGCTCGACCATGGAACTCATCCGAGACGACATCTAGACCGCGAGCCCGTCACCATCCACGGGGCCGAAGCGGTCATTGGCCGCGCCTCCGTGACTACCACCTATGACCGGTACGGGCACCTCATGCCGGGAAACGAGGACGAGGCTACAGCCCTCCTCGACGCCTACCTCGAGCGCGCGAACACTCGCGCCCGGCTCGCCAGCTTGGACAAGTAGCGCGACCAACCGGAAGGGGAGGTTTTCCGCGGGCGCAGCTGAATCCCGACGCTCGCCGGAACGCCAGCGCAGGCGCGCTTATCGCGCGTGTACGCCGTGACGTCGTCGGCGTGCTCCCGTGCGAGCAGCTTCAGCGCCTCGTACTCGTCAACGAGCGCGGGGTCACCCCGCAGTGCATCCCGGAAGGCGAGCCGTTCGCGCCAGAGGTCGCTGCCGGGCTCCGTCAGATGGAGGCCGTGCGTGAGTTCCGATAGGCGCAGGGTCGGCTTGGGCCCATCGCCGAGTCGCCTCGCGGAGGCTGCGTCGTCGTCGGCTTCGTCTCGAAAGCTGAACTACGTCCCTCTCGCTGTGCGCGCCAGTGTGCGCCAGTCAGCACGCAAAACAGTGGGCTTCCATGGACTCCCTGGACTGGGCGCAACCCGCGTTGACAGGCCGTAAACCCGCATGGCTAGGCGGAAAAGCGGAGGGGGAGGGATTCGAACCCTCGATCCGCCTAACGACGGATAGAGGTTTCGAGACCGCCTAAGAAGTGGCGATTTGCAGGTCTTGTCGTTCCTTTTCGCCAGCGAGTTCGCCAGCGGCTCGTGCTGGCCGCACGCACACGGCTCGACAGCCGGCGCACGGGCGACCTCGACGGCTACCTGCGCCAGCCCAGGGCACGCTGCCGGCCAAGAGTCCCTGGCGCCTTCTCCTTCAGCCCCATCCTCGTTCAGAACCCATCTCTCACGGCCGTTTCATCTGACGTTTGTACCGTGACGGAACGCGCAATACGCCGGGGAAAGGAGGCCTGTCTATGAGGAAGAAACTCGCAGTGATCGCCACGGTCGTTGTGACTCTCGGCGCGGCCTCGGCCGGCATCGCAATCGCCGGCAGCGACGATGACGCGACCGAGACTCCGATCACCGGGACCGACCTGCAGAAGGCTAGTGCGGCCGCGCTCGCCCACACCGGGGGCGGCCAGGTCACCGGCACCGAGGTCGGCGACGAGGAGAGCTACTACGAGGTCGAGGTGACGCTCGACGGCGGTGGTCAGGTCGACGTCCAGCTCGACAAGAGCTTCAACGTCGTCAGCTCCAACGGCGACCACGACGGATCGGGCGAGGACTAGACCCCAGCTCTCGCTCCTCAAACGGGGTGTCAGCCTGCTGCAGGCTGACACCCCGTTCCGTTCGGGCGGGCCACGCGGGACGGGCCCGCCCCCGAGCTAGTCCGTCGGGCCAGCGTGTCTAAGCAGCTCCTACCCTTGGGAGGTGCGACGCGTTAGCGCCCCGGTCATCCACGCAATTCGTGCCGTTCGGCTGCTTGCACGCGACGGCAGGATCCCCCGGCTGCTCCGAGGACTCGTGGTCGTGGGCGCCCTTCCCGTTCCGGGGCCCGTGGACGAGGCGGTCCTCCTCTTCGCGGCCGTTTTGCTCTACGCCTTCTATCGCGAGCCGATGCGCGAGGCCTGGACACACACGCGCCCGGACCCCGCTCGCCCTTCCCGGGTCACAGGTGAAGACGAGCGGGGCCTTCGGATCTCATACGAGCCGTGGTGAGGCGCTACCTCACCAGGAACGTACTCGTGGTGAACGTCCAGTTTCCGCTCTCCTCGATCGCCTGAATCTCGAGCTCGTACTCGGTGTCCTGCTGGAGGAACACTGCCGGAATGGGCACGCTCCTGGCCGAAGCCGGGAGCTCGACCTGGTAAACGCGGAGGGGATCTTCCCGCGTTGCGATGATCCGGTAGCCGACGATGTCGATTCCGCGAGGTTGGGTGGCAGGCGTCCACCTTGCGACGACGTTCTGAGGGTCGACCGAGGCACCGTCTGCCGGTGAGGTGATCTCGGGCCCGTTGGGGATGTCGTGCGAGAGCCTCGCCGTGCCCACCAGCTTCTCGCCCTCGATCGTTTCCCCGACGAAGGTGTACTTGCCCGCGGGAAAGCGCGCCTTGAACTCAGCCAGCGGCACCTCGCTGAACGGTGGCTCGTTGCTCTCGGAGAAGAGCTCGGTCAGGCCCCAATCATTCAGACGCCCCTCGGCGTCGACATCGACAATCACGCGTCCGTTGGGGTCGGAGATCGTCATCGAATTCCAGGGCTCGCCGTCGAGGAAGAACTGCAGCCCCGCGTCACCATCGGTGGCGTTGACCTCGATGATCAGCGTCGCAGCGGCGAGGGGTATGGGCGCTGAGGCCGCCTGACTCGCTTGACCGGGGGCGGCTGCTGTCCCGCCGAGCGTGAGCAGCGCGAGCGCGGCAAAGCCCACTGCAATCTGAACCAATCGTCTCTTCATGTCCCTCCTTTCGACCGCCTTGCAGATCCGGAAGCGACGCTAATCGACGAACGTGAGATGACGATGAACGGCGCCGAG
>JBOHAK010000556.1:0-1794 GCA_050697795.1 Gaiellaceae bacterium | reverse complement strand
ATCGAGCAGGGCAAGATCGAGTCCGGCAACGAGGTCGAGATCGTCGGCATCCAGGAGAAGACGCAGAAGACCGTCGTCACGAGCCTGGAGATGTTCCACAAGACGCTCGACTACGCCCAGGCGGGCGACAACGCCGGGGCGCTCCTGCGCGGCACGAAGCGCGAGGAGGTCGAGCGTGGCCAGGTGCTCGCCAAGCCCGGCTCGATCACGCCGCACACCGACTTCAAGGCCGAGGTCTACGTCCTCTCGAAGGAGGAGGGCGGCCGCCACACGCCGTTCTTCAACGGCTACCGGCCGCAGTTCTACTTCCGCACGACGGACGTGACCGGGAGCATCGGACTCCCGGAGGGCCAGGAGATGGTGATGCCCGGCGACAACACGAACATGGTGATCGAGCTCGGCCAGCCGGTCGCGATGGACCAGGGCCTCCGCTTCGCCATCCGCGAGGGCGGGCGCACGGTCGGCGCCGGCGTCGTCACGGACATCGTCAAGTAGATGCGACGGACGCGCAGCTAGGAACACAGTGGCCCAGCAGAAGATCCGCATCCGCCTCAAGGGGTACGACCACACCCAGCTCGACCGGTCGGCGCTCTCGATCGTCGAGACGGCGCAGCGCACCGGCGCGACCGTGACCGGGCCGGTGCCCCTGCCCACCGAGAAGAACGTCTACACGGTGATCCGCAGCCCGTTCAAGGACAAGGACTCCCGTGAGCACTTCGAGGTGCGCACGCACAAGCGTCTGATCGACATCCACTCGCCGACCCCGAAGACGGTCGACTCCCTGATGCGGCTGGATCTCCCTGCCGGCGTGGACATCGAGATCAAGCTGTGAAGGGCATCGTCGGCAAGAAGCTCGGCATGACCCAGGTCTTCGACTCGGAGACCGGCACGCTCACGCCCGTGACCGTGATCGAAGCGGGCCCCTGCCCCGTCGTCGCGGTGCGGACCGCCGAGAACGACGGCTACGACGCCGTGCAGCTCGCCTTCGACGAGGTGCACGAGCGCAAGCTCACGAAGCCCGAGCTCGGGCATCTCGCCAAGTACGGTGTCGGGCCGCACCGCCGGCTCGTGGAGCTGCGGGGCGCGAGCGAGCTTGCCCCCGGGGAGACGGTCACCGTCGAGGCCTTCGAGCCCGGCGAGAAGGTCAAGGTGACGGGCGTCTCGATCGGCAAGGGGTTCCAGGGCACGATCAAGCGCCACCGGTTCAGCCGCGGCCCCGAGACCCACGGCTCGCACAACGTCCGCAAGCGGGGCTCGATCGGCGCCTCGGCGACGCCCTCGCGCGTCTTCAAAGGCATGAAGATGGCCGGCCAGATGGGCGCGAAGACGGTCACCCAGGTCGGACTCACAGTCGTCGACCGCGACGTGGAGCAGAACCTGCTCCTCGTCAAGGGCGCCGTCCCCGGCCACCGCAACTCGATGGTCGTGATCCGGGAGGACGGCCGCTAGTGGCGGCTCCGAAGGCACCGGTGCTCGACCCGTCGGGCAAGAAGTCGAAGGATGTCTCCCTCGCCGAGGCGGTCTTCGCCGTCGAGGTGAAGCCGCACCTCGTGCACGAGGTCGTCCGGGCCGAGGCCGCGGCCGCGCGCGCGGGAACCCGCGCCGCGAAGACCCGCGCGCTGGTCTCCGGCGGGCGCTCGAAGCCGTGGCGGCAGAAGGGCACCGGCCGCGCGCGTGCGGGAACGATTCGCGCTCCTCAGTTCACGGGCGGCGGCGTTGCCTTCCCGCCCACGTCGCGCAGCTACGACGTGAAGGTCAACAGGAAGGTGCGCCGCGCCGCGCTGCGCAGTGCGC
>JBOHAK010000555.1:0-5395 GCA_050697795.1 Gaiellaceae bacterium | reverse complement strand
GCGCGGGTGCCGGGGCGGGCGGCGGGGCGGCCGGGGGCGAGGCCACCGGCGTGCTCGTCCCGGGCCGCCGCGAAGAGGCACGGCCCTTCGAGACGGTGAGCGTGATCTTGGTGCCGACCCGCCGGAGGCCGGTCGCTCCGGCGGCGATGGCCCTCCCCGTCGGGACGGTGGTGGAGCGCTTGTACGTCACCTTGCCGACCTTGAAGCCGCGCTTCGTGAGGGCCTTCCTCGCGGCCGCGAGCGTCAGCTTCGTCACCTTGGGCACGGCCCGGAGCGCGTACGACTTGGCGCTCGCGTTGCCGGCCTCGTCGACGGCCGCGACCTGGAAGGAGCGCGTGTCGCCCGGCTTGAAGGTGCCCATCGCGGTGGAGAGTGCGTTGCCGTCCACGGTCTTCAGGACGGCGCCGTTCGCGAGCACTCGGTAGGCCGAGACGAGGCCCGAGTTGTCGCTCGAGGCCGACCAGGCGAGCCGGAAGCTCTTGCCGGCGAGGGTGCCCTTGAAGCCGCCGGGCACGGTGGGCGCCTGCACGTCCTGGAGCAGCGTGAACTGGGTGAGATGGCGCGTGAGGATGCGGACGTTCGTGCCGTCGCGCTCGAAGCCGTCGCTCCAGGCGGCCGGGAGGCCGCTGCCCGGGACGGCCTCGATGCCGCGCCACGCGCCGTTCTCGTACGTCGCCGGGATCACACCGTCGAGCGAGTTGTCGATCTCGAGCTCGAGCGGGAGCGCGAACGACGTGACGGAGCTGCCGGAGAGCGCCCAGTAGGCCGTGACGTCGATTGCCTCGCTCGCCGCCTGGAACCCGCCCGCGACGCCGCTCGCCGGCTGCGGGTCGAGCCGGACGACCAGCCAGTCGCCCGCGGGCGCGCCGCTCCAGGCTCCGGACGGGACGGTCAGCGTCGCCGTGTCGCTCGCCGTGCGGAGGGCGCTCGTCGCCGCGGCGAAGGAGTTCTTCTCGACGTAGGGATAGTCGGCGGTCGTGCCCGACCACACCGTGAAATGCACGCGGATCGGCTGCCGGTTGCCGGCGAGGTCCTCGAGCTCGCCGGAGAGCAGGTGCGGGCCGTTCGCGAACGCGGAGGTGAACGTCACGGTGCCGCCGGCGACCGTCGGCGCCGGGGCCGGCGCGCCGTCGAGCTCGGCGTTCACGATCCCGGCGACGTCCTCGCCCGCCACGACGGCGAGCGAGCCGGCCGTGGCGACCGTCGACCCGTCGGCGGGCCCCGAAGACGAGAGGCTCGGCATCGTGTTGTCCACCCGCCGGTCGCCCACGGTGGCGGAGGTCGTGGAGTTGCCGGCGTTGTCGGTCACGACCACGCGCAGGTCGTAGAGGCCGTCGGCCACCGAGGTCGTGTCCCAGGAAGCGGCGACCGGCGCCCACGCGCCCGCGCCCGCGGCCGAGCGCTGGTAGGCGACGCTCGCCACGCCCGAGCCGGCGTCGCTCGTCGACGAGGTCAGCGAGACGGTGGCGCGGAGGTAGGCGCCGGGGTCGTCCATCGTCGCGCCGGGCGCGGTGTTGTCGACGACGCGGTCCTCGACGACGGCGGACGGCGTGACGTTGCCCGCGTTGTCGGTGACCACGACGCGCAGGTCGTAGGGGCCGTCGGCCTCGCCGGTCGTGTCCCAGGAGACGGTGAACGGGTCGCTCGTGTCGACGTCGATCGTCGTCCACGTGCCGGCGTCGGCCGGGGAGAGCTGGAAGTCCGCGCTCTGCACGCCGGCGCCCGCGTCGGTGGGGGAGGCGCCGAGCGCGATCGTGCCGCGCAGGTACTGGCCCGGGTCGGCGAGGCCGCCGCCGGGCGGCGTGGCGTCGACCGTCCACGGGTGGGAGGCCGGGGTCGGATCGGTCGTCCCGGAGAGGTCGGTGGCGCGCACCTCGAAGGTGTGGCTGCCGTCGGCGAGGCCGGTGAGGCTCTCGGGGCTCGTGCAGGCCGTCCATGCGCCTCCGTCCAGGCGGCACTCGAAGGTGGAGCCGGCCTCGTCGGCGGAGAACTCGAAGGTCGGGGCGGAGCTCGAGCTCGGGTCGCTCGGCGCGACGTCGATCGTCGTCTCCGGTGCGGCCGTGTCCACCGTCCAGGCGAAGCTCGCCGGCGTGGCGTCCGCGTTGCCCGCCGCGTCGGCGGCCCGCACGGCGAAGGTGTGGGCGCCGTCGGCGAGGCCCGCGTAGCTCTCGGGGGAGGCGCACGGCGTCCAGGAGCCGCCGTCGAGCCGGCACTCGAAGGTCGTCCCGCCCTCGTTCGCGCTGAACGCGAAGGCCGCGGAGCCGCTCGCGCTCGGATCGGACGGCGCCGAGTCGATGCTCGTCGCGGGCACGCTGCGGTCGATCGTCACGGTGACGACGTCCTCGCCCGTGTTCGAGCCGGCGTCCGTGGCGACGGCCCGCAGGGCGCGGGTGCCGTCCGCGTCGAGCGGCCAGGAAGCCTCGTAGGGCGCGGTCGCGTCGGTTCCGAGGGAGATCCACGAGCCCGTCGCGCACGCCGTCGAGGCGTCCGAGCAGCGGAAGAGCTCCACGCCCGTGAGGTCGCCGTCCGGGCTCGTGGCGCGCACGGTGTACGGGTCGGCGTCGGCAGCGTTGACGTAGCTGGACGGCTGGACGATGCCGACGGTGGGAGCGACCGCGTTCACGTTCCACGCGTGCTGCGCCGGCGTCCCGTCCGTGTTCCCGGCCGGGTCGGTTGCGCGCACGTCGAAGGTGTGGGGGCCATCGGCCAGCGGGCCGACCGTGACGGGGCTCGGGCAGGGCGCCCACGAGCCGCCGTCGACGCGGCACTGGAACGTCGAGCCGGGCTCGTCGGCCGAGAACTCGAAGACCGGCGTCGGGTCGCTGGACGGGTCGGACGGGGTCGTGTCGAGGGTCGTCTGCGGCGCCGTCGTGTCCACCGTCCACGCGTGCTGCGCCGGGGTGACGTCGACGTTGCCGGCCTCGTCCGTGGCGCGCACGTCGAAGGTGTGGGGGCCGTCGGCGAGCGGACCGGCCGGCTCCGGGCTCGTGCAGGGCGCCCAGGCGCCGCCGTCGAGGCGGCACTCGAAGGTCGCGCCGGCCTCGTCCGCGGAGAACGCGAAGCTCGGCGTGTCCTCGGTGGAGGGGTCGGCGGGAGCGGAGTCGAGCGTCGTCTCGGGCGTGTCGGTGTCGACCGTCCACGTGTGCGAGGCGGGCGTCGGATCGGTGTTGCCGCCGCCGTCGGTGGCGCGCACCTCGAAGGTGTGGCTGCCGTCGGCGAGGCCGGCGAGGCTCTCGGGGCTCGTGCAGGCCGTCCAGGCGCCGCCGTCGAGGCGGCACTCGAACGTCGAGCCGCCCTCGCTCGCGGAGAACTGGAAGCTCGGCGAGGCCTCGGAGCTCGGGTCGGCCGGAGCTGCGTCGATCGTCGTCTGCGGCGCGGTCGGGTCGACCTTGACGATGTCGGCGGAGGTGTACACGGCCTCGTTGCCGACGCGATCGGAGACGCGGTAGCGGTAGCGGGCGCAGGTGTCGGCCGGAACCGTGTCGGGGCTCGTGACGGGACTCCAGCCGCCGGCGAACGGATCGCAGGTCCCGACGGCGAGCGGGGCCGTCTGACGCTCGAGGACGGCCCAGCCCGCGTCGAGGCCGGCGAGCGCGTCCGCGCCCGCGTCGGTCGTCACGGTGACGACGCCGTCCGCGTCGTAGCCGTCCGGGTAGGAGACGAAGCCGCCGGCCGGCGCCGCCGTGTCGGGCGTCACCGCGAACGCGTCGCTCGCCGTGTTGCCCGCCGCGTCGCGCGCGGTGACCGTCTGGCCGCCGGCGAGGTCGCCGAAGCCGTAGCTCGCCGAGTACGGGCTCGTCGTGTCCTCCACGCCGCCGGGGAAGGAGAGCTTCTCGAGGCCCGAGCCGCCGTCGGAGCTCGTCGCCTCGACGTCGTAGCTTCCCGCCTGGCCGGTGTTGACGAAGATCTCGTCCCCGGAGACGTGCGCGAAGGGGCTCGACTCGGAGAGGGTGATCGAGGGCGCCGCCGGGTTCGTGCGGTCGATCCGGATGTCGTCGAAGGCAGTCCGCACCGGCTCGACATTGCCGACGTTGTCGACCGAGAAGTAGCGGATCGTGTAGACGCCGTCCGCGGTCAGGTCGATCGAGGTGCCCTCGGCGGAGGCCGTGGTCGGCACGCTGCCGTCGGTCGTGTAGTAGGTGGCCGCCACGCCCGAGCGCGCGTCGCTCGGCGCAAGCGTCACGGTGACCGGCGCCGACTGCCAGGCGGAGCCGATCGAGGCCGTGTCGTCGGTCGTGGAGGGCGCGGAGACGTCCTCCGTGACCTCGAAGTCGGAGCCCGCGGTGTTCCCGGCGCGGTCGTGCGCCGTGACGGTCTGCGTGCCCGAGAGGTCGTCGAAGTCGTAGCTCTGCGCGTAGGGCGCGCTCGTGTCGTCGGTCCCGCCGGGGAAGGCGACCTTCTCGATACCGGCGACCGGGTCGGTCGCGACCGCCTCGACGTCGTACGAGCCGGCCTCGGCCGTGTTGAGGAAGAGCTCCGTGCCGGCGACGTGCGCGAACGGGCTCGACTCGGTGAGGGTCAGCGCCGGCGCCGAGGGGGCGGCGAGGTCGACCTTTACGACGTCGCCGGACGTGTACACGGTCTCGTTCCCGACGCGGTCGGAGACCCGGTAGCGGTACTGGGCGCAGAGGCCCGAGGCGACCGTGTCGGGGCTCGTCACGGGGCTCCAGGCGCCGGCGAACGGGTCGCACGACCCGTCGGCGAGCGCGGCTGTGCGCCGCTCGAGGACGGCCGAGCCCGGGGCGAGGCCCGCGAGGGCGTCCGTGCCCTCGTCCACCGTCACGGCGACGTCGCCGTCGGCGTCGTAGCCGTCGGGGTACGAGACGGAGCCGCCCGCCGGGCCGGCGGTGTCCGGTGTGACGGTGAAGGGGCTCGAGGCGGTGAGGCCGACGCCGTTGAAGGACGTGACGGTCTGCGCGCCGGCCAGGTCGTCCAGGTCGTAGGAGGCGCCGTACGGGCTCGTGAAGTCGTCGGTCGGGCCGGGGAAGCGCACCTTGTCGATGCCGGAGTGCGCGTCGGTGCTCGTCGCGTCGACGTCGTACGTCCCGCCCTCGGCCGTGTTCACGAAGATCTCGGTGCCCGCGACGTGCGCGAACGCACTCGACTCGGAGAGCGTGACGACCGGCGCGGAGGGGGCGGAGTTGTCGACCGTGACCGTGCGCATGGGCGATGTGAACGTGTTGCCGGCCACGTCGGTCGTGACGGCGCGGAGGTCGTAGTCGCCGTCGGCGAGCGCGGTCGTGTCCCAGCCCACCGAGTACGGAGCGGTCGCGTCCGAGCCGACCGCCGTCCAGGCGCCGCCGCCGGCCGGCCGCTGCTCGAAGGCCGCCGAGTCGACGCCGGAGCCGCCGTCGGCCGAGTCCGAGGAGACGGCGACGGTCGCGGTCACGAAGGC
>JBOHAK010000554.1:0-7284 GCA_050697795.1 Gaiellaceae bacterium | reverse complement strand
GCCGGAATGACGCCGCCGAGGCGGCGGATGCGGTCGAAGTAGTCGAGCGCTTCGGCCTCGAGCCGGTTGGTGAGGTCCTCGACGAAGTACGAGCCGCCGAGCGGGTCGATCGTCGAGGCGATGCCCGTCTCGTGGGCGAGCACCTGCTGGGTGCGAAGCGCGATCTTGACCGCATGCTCCGTCGGCAGGGCGAGCGCCTCGTCGAAGGAGTTCGTGTGCAGCGACTGGCACCCGCCGAGCACGGCGGCGAGCGCCTCCACGGCCGTCCGCACGATGTTCACCTCGGGCTGCTGCGCCGTCAGCGAGACGCCGGCTGTCTGGGCGTGGAAGCGCATGAGCCACGAGCGCGGGTTCTTCGCGCCGTAGCGCTCGCGCAGCTCGCGCGCCCAGATCCGCCGGGCGGCGCGGTACTTGGCTATCTCCTCGAAGAAGTCGATGTGCGCGTTGAAGAAGAAGGAGAGCCGCGGCGCGAAGTCGTCCACATCGAGGCCGCGCGCCATCGACGCCTCGACGTACGCGAAGCCGTCCGCGAGCGTGAAGGCGAGCTCCTGCGCCGCCGTCGAGCCGGCCTCGCGGATGTGGTAGCCCGAGATCGAGACGGGGTGCCAGAGCGGCACCTCCCGGGCGCAGAACTCGATCATGTCCACGCAGAGCCGCATGGAGGGCTCGGGCGGGAAGATCCACTCCTTCTGCGCGATGTACTCCTTGAGGATGTCCGTCTGGATCGTCCCCCGGAGCCGGTCGCGGGAGACGCCCTGCTCCTCGCCGACGCAGATGTAGAAGGCGAGGAGGATCGCGGCCGGGGCGTTGATCGTCATCGAGGTCGAGACCTCGTCCAGCGGGATCCCCGCGAAGAGCTGCTCCATGTCCTCGAGCGAGTCGATCGCGACGCCCTCGCGCCCGACCTCGCCGAGCGACTTCCCGTGGTCCGAGTCGTAGCCCATGAGGGTCGGCATGTCGAACGCGGTCGAGAGCCCCGTCTGCCCGTGCTCGAGCAGGTAGCGGAAGCGCGTGTTCGTCTCCTCGGCGGTGCCGAAGCCGGCGAACTGCCGCATCGTCCAGAGCCTCCCGCGGTACATGGACGGGTAGACCCCGCGCGTGTAGGGATAGACGCCGGGGTAGCCGACGTCGCGCTCGTAGTCGAGCTCGACCGTGTCGGGCGCTGACAGGGGGGCCACCGGCAGCCCCGACATCGTCGTGAAGAGCGCGTCCCGCTCGGGCTTCGCCGCGTAGAGCTCTCGGCGCCATTCCTCGGTGGCGTCGAGCCGCCGGCCGTCCTCGGTCGTGGCCATGTGGTCGCCCATTCTACGTGCGCCGGGCGGGCTGCTCGTTCGGCCCGGCGGGCCAGAAGCCTCCCCCGAAACGGGGATTCTCGGGTACGTCATTCCGTTTTCATACCGTTTTGCGCCCGCGCCCCTCGTCCTCGTGCCGATTCCTACGACTAGATCGCGCGCGCACGCGCTCGAGAAGCGACCATGGCACCCACCCCTCCACTGCGGCCCCAGGAGGACGGCTCGGTAGACACCGACCGCGCCGACGTCCTGCGCCAGGCGGCCCCGATCCGCACGGCGGCCTTGACGGCGATCCTCGCGTGCGCGTTTCTTCTCGTCGCCGGGCTGGTCGGCCTCGGTCAGCTCGACTCGAGCGAGCCGGGGTTCCTCTCCGACGCGCTCGGGCCCGAGGAGTCCGGGGCACCGCTCGAGCGGACGCCGGCCCCGGGCGTCGGCGTCCGCATCCACTCGGAGGGCTACACGGTCTCCCGCTGGGGCGACTCGGTGTCGGTCGTGGGCGAGGACGTCGGCGGCGCTGAGTGGCGGCACCACGTCCACGGAGTCACGCGCGCGACCGAGTTCGGCGCCGAGACGATCATCGTCGACGGCAGCCGCACCGAGGAGTTCTTCACGGTCACGAAGCGGCAGGGCGAGCGGACCTGGCGCTGGAAGCTCGCCACCCGGCTCGTCCCCCGCCTGGGCCGCGACGGCTCCGTGTCCTTCCTGGACCCGACCCGCCGGCGCGTCAGCGGGCTCGTCGTCGATCCGGTCCGCATCCTCGACGAGGACGGCCGCGACATCACGCCCGAGGGTCTCCGCTGGGGCCTCGAGGACCGGGGCTCGAGCTGGTGGGTCACGTTGGAGCTGGACGACCGCGACCTTCCCCTCCCGTACGTCATCGACCCCGCGGTCACCTACCGCGGCGCCCAGACCGGAACGACGACGAGCGGCCTGTCCCTCGTCCTCAACGTGCCCGCCGGCGTCCAGCAGAACGACCTCCTCGTCGCCTTCTACGCGATCGGCGGCAACCGCACGATCGTGACCCCTGCCGGCTGGACTGCGATCGGCGGCGGCAACAACGGCACCCAGGTCGAGACGGCGGCCTTCTACCGGATCGCCGGCGGCTCGGAGCCGTCCTCCTACACGTTCACGTGGACGGGCGGCAACGAGCCCGCCGCCGGCGGCATGGTCGCCTACTACGGCGTGAAGGGCACGGATCCACTCGACCTCTTCGGCGCGGTGCAGACGGCGAACTCGGGCACGGTGACGGCGCCGAGCATCACGACCACGGCCGCCGACGACCTCGTCCTCGCCTTCTTCGGGAGCGCCACGAACTCGACCTACTCCCTCGCCACCGGCATGAACGAGCGGTTCGAGAGCCGCCTCGCAGGCGCGTCCTCGGCGGCGGACGACATGCTGCAGGCCGCGGCCGGCGTGACGGGCGCCAAGACCTCGAACACGTCCGTCTCCGGCCGGAACGTCGGCCACCAGGCCGCGTTCAAGGTCGACGACGTCGCCCCCACCGTCGTGCAGAACGACCCCGGCTCGCCGCTCGCCGGCAGCGTCGTCCTCGACGGCAGCGCGAGCGACCAGGACTCGGCGGTCGCGCAGGTGCAGTTCCAGCGCTCCCCCGCCGGGGCCGACACGTGGACGGACGTCGGCGCGGCCGACACGACGTCCCCGTACTCCGTCTCCTTCGACACGACGGCAGTGGCCGACGGCCTCTACGACCTCCGCGCCGTCGCCACCGACGTCGCCGGGAACACCGGCACGGCGACCGCGGTGGTGAACCGGCGGATCGACAACACGGCGCCGAGCTCCACCATCGCCTTCCCCGCGGCCTCGACCACGTACAGCGCGGCCGGCTGGAACGCCGGCTGCGGAACGAGCGGCTTCTGCGGGACGTACTCCGACGGGACCGGCTCCGGCGTCTCGACCGTGCAGGTCTCGATCCGGCAGGGCGCCGGCAACTACTGGAGCGGCGGCTCGTTCTCGAGCGGCACCGAGGTGTGGGACGCCGCCGGGCTCTCCGCCGGCAACTGGTCGTACGCCTTCGCGGCGGCGAGCTTCCCGGCCGACGGGAGCTACACGGTGCGCGTGCGGGCGACCGACGCGGCCGGGAACGTGCAGACCCCGACGAGCCGGACGTTCACGCTCGACACGACGGCTCCGCAGACGACCATCGACTCCAACCCCACCGACCCGACCAGCTCGACGGGCGCCGACTTCACGTTCAGCGCGAGCGAGGGCGGCTCCACCTTCGAGTGCCGGCTCGACGGCGGCGCCTGGGGCGCGTGCACGAGCCCACAGAGCTACGCCAGCCTGAGCGACGGCAGCCACACCTTCGGCGTGCGCGCCACCGACGCGGTCGGCAACCAGGACGGCTCACCGGCGACCTACACCTGGCTCGTGGACACCGCGGCTCCGAGCTCTACCGTGACGTTCCCGGCCGCGGCGGGCGAGTACAACGGCGCAGGCTGGGACGCGGGCTGCGCCACGAGCGGGCTTTGCGGCACCTACGGGGACGCCGGGTCGGGCGTCGCGGACGTCGAAGTGTCCATCCGGCAGGGCACCGGCGACTACTGGGACGGCGCGGCCTTCACGAGCGCCTCCGAGGTCTGGAACGCGGCGACGCTCGCCGCGGGCGACTGGTCGTACGCCTTTCCCGCCTCGAGCTTCCCGACCAACGGCGACTACACCGTCCGCGCGCGCGCCCGCGACGCCGCCGGCAACACGGAGACCGCGGCGAGCCTGACCTTCACCGTCGACTCGGCCGCCCCCCAGACGACGATCGACTCGACGCCGACCGACCCGACCGGGTCGACGGGCGCCGACTTCGAGTTCAGCGCGAGCGAGGGCGGCTCCACTTTCGAGTGCCGGCTCGACGGCGGCGCGTGGGGCGCGTGCACGAGCCCACAGAGCTACGCGGGCCTCGGCGACGGCTCGCACACCTTCGACGTGCGCGCGGCGGACCCCGCGGGCAACACGGACGGGACGCCGGCCGCGTTCACCTGGCTGGTCGACACGGCCGCGCCGAGCTCGACGACGAGCTTCCCCGCCGTGGCCGGCGAGTACAACTCCGCGGGCTGGGACGCCGGCTGCGCGACGAGCGGGCTCTGCGGCACCTACGCGGACGGCACGGGCTCCGGCGTCCAGACGGTCGAGGTCTCCATCCGGCAAGGCAGCGGCGACTACTGGGACGGCTCCGCCTTCTCGAGCACGACCGAGGTCTGGAACGCGGCCACCCTCGCCGCCGGCGACTGGTCCTACGCCCTCGACGCCGCCGACCTCCCCGCCGACGGAAGCTACACGGTGCGCGTGCGCGCGACCGACGAGGTCGGCAACGCGGAGACGCCGTCCGGCCGCACGTTCGACTACGACACCACCGACCCGAGCGCGCTCCACTCGTTCCCGGCGGCGGGAGGCGAGTACTCCACGGCCGGCTGGAACGCGGGCTGCGCCACGACCGGCTTCTGCGGCACCTACTCGGACGCGACGTCCGGGGTCGCGCAGGTCGATCTCTCCGTGCGGAGCGTCGCGAGCGGGCTCTACTGGGACGGCGACTCCTTCGACGCGGCGGGCGAGGCGTTCTTCGCGGCCGCGCTCGCCGGCGGCGACTGGTCGTACGCCTTCCCGGCCGCGGGCTTCGGCGCCGACGGCCAGTACACGGTGCACGTGCGCGCGACCGACGACGCCGGCAACACGGAGCCCGGCCCCTCGCGGACGTTCCGGATCGACGACACCGACCCGAGCGCCGTCTACGGCTTCCCGGCGCCCGGCGGCACGTACAGCGTCGCCGGCTGGGACGCGGGCTGCGCGGCGGCCGGCCTCTGCGGCACCGCGTCGGACGGCGGGTCGGGAGTCACGCTGGTCGAGCTCTCCCTCAAGCGAGTCGGCGCCGACCTCTACTGGGACGGCGCCTCGTTCGCCGCTGCCGGCGAGACGTTCTTCGCGGCCTCCCTCGCCGCCGGGAGCTGGTCCTGGAGCTTCGACGGAGCGGACTTCCCCGCCGACGGCACCTACACGGCTCACGTTCGCGCGGGCGACAGCGCCGGGAACACGGAGCCCGGCCCGGTGCGGACGTTCGCGATCGACACGGCCGCGCCGCAGACGACGATCGACTCGGCCCCCGCGGACCCGACGACCTCGACCTCGGCCGACTTCGACGTCTCGGCGAGCGAGGGGGGCGCGACGTTCGAGTGCCGCCTCGACGGTGGCGCCTGGGGCGCGTGCACGAGCCCGCAGAGCTACGCGGGGCTCGCCGACGGCAGCCACACCTTCGAGGTGAGGGCCACCGACGCGGCCGGCAACGTCGACGCCTCGCCGGCGAGCTTCACGTGGACGGTGGACACCGCCGATCCGACCTCGGCCGTCGGCTTCCCGGCCGCCGGCGGCGAGTACAACGGCGCCGGCTGGAACGGCGGCTGCGCGACCAGCGGCCTCTGCGGGACCTACGGCGACGGCGCCGTGGGCTCCGGGGTCCAGTCCGTGCAGGTCTCGGTTCAGCGCGTCTCGACGGGCCTCTACTGGAACGGCGCCTCCTTCTCCGCCCCCGGCGAGACGCTCCTGAACGCCGCCCTTGCAGCCGGCGACTGGAGCCGTGCGTTCCCGGCGTCCAACTTCCCCGCCGACGGCTCGTACGCCGTGCGCGTCTTCGCCACCGACGCGGCCGGCAACGCGGAGAGCCCCTCGAGCCGCACGTTCGCCTTCGACGACACGGCCCCGACCGGCTCGCTCACCGCACCGGCCGAGGGCGCGGCGGTCCGCGGCACCGCCGTCGCCGTCTCCTCCGACTCGGCCGATTCCGGCGCCGGCGTCGCCTCCGCGGAGTTTCAGCGGCGACCCGCGGGCGGCGGCGCCTGGACGCCGGTCGACACCGACACCAGCAACCCCTACTCGGTCACCTGGGACACCACCGCGCTCGCCGACGGCGACTACGACCTCCGCGCCGTCACCACCGACGAGGCCGGCAACACCTTCACCTCCCCCACCCGCACCGTCACCGTCGACAACACCGCTCCGAGCGCCGTCGCCCTCGACCCGCTCCCGGGCGCGATCCGCAACGGGCAGGAGCTGACGGGCTCGGGCGCCGACGCGGGCTCCGGGCTCGACACGGTCTCCTACCTCTACTGCGAGGGGACGTCGTGCAGCCCCGCGACGCCCATCGGCTCCTCGACGACGGGCCCGAACTACTCCGTGACCTGGTCGGGGCAGCCCGCCGACGGCGACGTCCGCGTCCTCGCGCGGGTCACCGACCGCGCCGGGAACACGCTCGACTCGGCGGTGCAGACCGTCGTCGTCGACAACATGAACCCGACCGGCTCGCTCACCGCACCGGCCGAGGGTGCGGCGGTACGCGGCACCGCCGTCGCCGTCTCCTCCGACTCGGCCGATTCCGGCGCCGGCGTCGCCTCCGCGGCGTTCCAGCGGCGACCCGCGGGCGGCGGCGCCTGGACGCCGGTCGACACCGACACCAGCAACCCCTACTCGGTCGCCTGGGACACCACCGCCCTCGCCGACGGCGACTACGACCTCCGCGTCGTCACCACCGACGAGGCCGGCAACACCTTCACCTCCCCCACCCGCACCGTCACCGTCGACAACACCGCCCCGAGCGTCTCGATCGTGGCACCGACGGGCTACGTCAACGGCGGCTCGGCCGATCCCTTCACCGTCACGGCGACGAGCCCCGACGGCGACGTCGTCGACGTGGAGATCTTCAGCTGCTCGGATGCGAGCGCCGGCTGCGGGAGCGGGACATGGGTCTCGCTCGGAGTCGACGCGACCGCGCCGTACTCGGCGACGTGGGCGATCGACCCGGACGGCAACCGCGCGCTCCGGGCGCTCGTGCGCGACGCGGCGGGGAACACCGGTACGGACGTCGTCGACGTGACCGTCGACCGCACGAATCCGACCGGCGCCCTCACCGCCCCCGCGGACGGCGCCTTCGTGACCGCGACCGTCGCCGTCTCCTCGGACTCGGCCGACGGCGGCTCCGGCGTCGACTCGGCGG
>JBOHAK010000553.1:0-1818 GCA_050697795.1 Gaiellaceae bacterium | reverse complement strand
TCCTGGAGGAGATCGTCGGCGAGATCACGGACGAGTTCGACGCCGAGGAGGTGGACCTGCTCTCCTGGCGGGAGGGCGCCCTGGTCGTCGCCGGCGCCGCACCGATCCACCTCGTCGCGGAGGAGCTCGGGACCGAGATCTCCGATCCGGACGAGGCGACGATCGGTGGGCACGTGCTCGAGCTGCTGGGGCGGCTGCCGGAGGCCGGAGAGATCGTCGAGCTCGACGGGCACCGCGCGCGAATCTCCGCCGTCGAGGACGCCCGCATCGTCGAGCTGGTCATCGAGCCGACGCCCTCCCGGGACTCCTGAGCCAGCGGGGCCCGCTTCTATACTTGCGAGCAGAGTTGGACGAGATCCCGCCTAGTAGCCACGCCCCGGGGCGCGGGGCGTGACATACCTCCTCGGGACCGCCGTGGTTCTGCTGATCGTGTTGGCGAACGCGTTCTTCGTCGCGGCGGAGTACTCCCTCGTGACCGCACGGCGCTCGCGCCTCAGCGAGATGGCGGATCAAGGCAGCCGGCGCGCGAAGATCGCGCTCCGGATCATGGACAGTCCGATCCGGTTCATTGGCACCGTGCAGCTCGGGATCACGACGTTCTCGATCCTGCTCGGGGCGGTCGGCGAGCCCATCGTCGAGCACTGGATCGACGGGCCCATTCTCTCCCACACCGTCGCCTTCCTGATCGCGTTCTCCATCGTCACCTACCTGCACGTGACGATCGGGGAGCTCGTCCCGAAGGCGATCGCGTTGACGAAGAACGAGTCCACGGCGCTCTGGGTGGCGCTTCCCGTCGAGGCCTTCTTCGTGATCACCTACCCGCTCGTCTGGTTCCTGCAGGAGTCCTCGAACGCCCTCACGCGACTTTTCGGGATCAGCCCCGCGCCGGTCGGCATCATCACCCACACCGAGGAGGAGCTTCGCGGCATCGTCGCCGCGGCCGAGGACACGGGCGTGATCGAGGAGGCGGAGGAGGAGATGCTCTACAAGGTCTTCGACTTCGCCGACAAGGAGGCGCACGACGTGATGGTGCCCCGACCGGAGGTCGTCGCCCTCTCGGTGGAGCTCCCCTCGCAGGAGGCGCTCGCGGCGGTGATCGACTCGCCCTTCACGCGCTATCCGGTCTACCGGGGGTCCCTGGACGACGTCCTCGGGATCCTCCACGTGCGCGATCTCTTCTCGGCGCTCTACGACCGAGGGATCGAGAACGTCGCCATCGAGGAGATCGTCCGTCCGGCCTACGTCGTGCCCGAGACGAAGGACCTGGCATCGCTCCTCGGCGAGTTCCGGCGCCAGAACCAGCACATGGCGCTCGTCGTGGACGAGTGGGGCGCCGTCGAGGGCATCGTCACGCTCGAGGACCTGCTCGAGGAGATCGTCGGCGAGATCGAGGACGAGTACGACTTGCCCGACGAGTCTGTCCAGCGTCTCGAAGACGGCCGCGTGCGCATCCACGGCACGTTCACGATCGACGACTTCAACGAGCAGTTCGGGCAGGCGCTCCCACAGGAGGACTACCACACCGTCGCCGGCTTCGTCTTCGGCGCCCTCGGACGCGCGGCCGAGACGGGGGACGAGGTCGTCCACGACGGCCTGCGGTTCGAGGTCGTGGAGGTCGAAGGCCCGCGTATCGAGCGTCTGGAAGTCGAGTTCGCGCCCGAGGAGCCGGACGGGCTGGAGGCCGAGACCGCCGAGTAAGATCGCCGCGTGCAGTTCGACCACATCGGCGTGCCCGCCGCGTCGAAGCGCGACGGCATGCGATACCTGGACTCGAAGCGCCTCTGGCTGACGAGCCCGGCCGACCACGCCTATCGCGTC
>JBOHAK010000552.1:0-1606 GCA_050697795.1 Gaiellaceae bacterium | reverse complement strand
TCCGAGATGACGATCGCGTCCTCGAAGTTGTAGCCCTCGAACGGCATGAAGGCGACGAGCAGGTTCTTGCCGAGCGCGAGCTCGCCCTCGCTCGTCGAGCTGCCGTCGGCCAGCACGTCGCCGGCCTTCACCCTGTCGCCCAGGCGCACGACCGGCTTCTGGTGGATCAGCGTGCCCTGGTTCGAGCGCATGAACTTCTCGAGCTCGTACTCCTCGCGCCCGTCCTTCGTCTCGACGACGATCTGGTCGGCCTCGACGTCGGCGACCGTGCCTGCGCCGCGGGTGACCACGACGTCGCCGGTGTCGATCGCGGCCCGGTACTCGAGGCCCGTGCCGATGAGCGGCGGCTCCGTGATCATGAGCGGCACGGCCTGCCGCTGCATGTTGGACCCCATGAGCGCGCGGTTCGCGTCGTTGTGCTCGAGGAAGGGGATGAGGGCGGTCCCGACGGACACGATCTGCGCGGGGTTCACGTCCATGTACTGGACCTGCTTGGGGTCGGCCTCGACGGGCTGACCGCCCGGGCCGCGGCAGAGGACGGTGGTGTTGGCGAACTTGCCCGTCCGCTCGTCGACGTCCTCGTTCGCCTGCGCGATCGTGAGCTTCTCCTCCTCGGCGGCGTCGAGGTAGACGATCTCGTCCGTCACCTTGCCGTTCTTGACGACGCGGTACGGGGTCTGGACGAAGCCGAACTCCGAGACGGTGGCCATCGAGGAGAGCGAGCCGATGAGGCCGATGTTCGGCCCCTCCGGCGTCTCGATCGGGCACATGCGGCCGTAGTGCGTGGGATGGACGTCGCGCACCTCGATCGGCGCGCGCTCGCGCGTGAGGCCGCCGGCGCCGAGCGCCGAGAGGCGCCGCCGGTGCGTGAGCGCGGCGAGCGAGTTGGTCTGGTCCAGGAACTGCGAGAGCTGCGAGGAGCCGAAGAACTCCTTCAGCGCTGCCACGACCGGCCGGATGTTGATGATCGTCTGCGGCGTGATCGTGTCGACGTCCTCGGTCGTCATCCGCTCTCGCACGACGCGCTCCATGCGGTAGAGGCCGACGCGGAACGCCTCCTGGATCAGCTCGCCGACGGTGCGCAGGCGCCGGTTCCCGAAGTGCTCGTACTCGTCGAGCTCGCCGCGGATCGGCTCGCGGGAGAGCGAGATCGCGTCGGCGGCGTAGTCCTTCGAGTCCTCGCCGGTCACGCCGAGCTGCTTCGGCAGGTCGACGAGCCTCTGGACGAGCGCGAGGATGTCCTGCGTCGTGAGGACGCGAGTGCCCTCGGGCACGTCCACCTCGAGGCGCTGGTTCAGCTTGTAGCGGCCGACCTTCGTGAGGTCGTAGCGCTTCGGGTCGAAGAAGAGCCCGCGCAGCAGGTTGCGCGCGTTCTCGAGCGTCGGCGGCTCGCCGGGACGCTGCTTCTTGAAGACCTCGACGACCGCCTCCTCCTCGCGGGTCGTCGTGTCCTTCTCGAGCGTGTTCGCGATGAAGGGCGAGTTGCCGAAGAGCTCGAGGATCTTCTCGTTCGTGCTCGTGTCCAGGACGAAGCCGGTCGAGGGATCCTCGGCCGGGAGCGCGCGCAGGAGCGTCGTGATCGGCAGCTTCCGCTTGCGGTCGATGC
>JBOHAK010000551.1:0-3743 GCA_050697795.1 Gaiellaceae bacterium | reverse complement strand
CAGCCGCCACGCGCCGTGGCTAGTCGGCGATCCAGACGAGGCAGGGCGCGCTCTTGCGCAGTCGCTTCGCGATGCGCTTGAAGTTCCACCGGCCGAGCCGCTTGCGGTCGGAGCCGAAGACGAGCAGTCCGACATGCTCGTCGCGCGTCACCTCCAACGCCGCGTGCACGGGGCGGGGGTGGTGGAACACGAGCTGCGTCGTGCGGATGCCGCGCCCGCGTGCCTCCCGGGCGATCGAGTCGCTCTCGCGGCGCGTCTCGGATGTGCCGAACGAGCGCGCGGCGGCGACGGCCGGGTTCCCGGTCGCCACGGGGACGCCGTCGCAGACGTAGAGCTCGGCGCCGGTCTCGGCGGCCGTGTCGACCGCGAACGCGACCGCGGCGCGGTCGAACGGGACGTCGAACGTCAGGAGCATGACCGGCCGGACCCCCGCGCCGCCCTCCGTGAGCGGCACTGCCGTCTCCGGGCGTCCGAGCGTGAGCTCAGTCGTCACGGTCGGCCTCGAGGTTCCACGAGGGGAGGTCGCGGAGGTCCTCGGAGTGGCGCCGTCGGAGCCACGGTGCGATGACGCGCCACCAGACGAGGGCGAAGAGCGCCGCGGCGAACGCGACCCCCGGCAGCCCTGCGACGAGGAACCCGAGGACGCCGAAGAGCACGACCAGCGCCAGCCCGAGGCGCGCGTACAGCTTCATGCGGACCTGAGTCGCGCGGACGCGGGCGACGCTCGGCCCCGGGATCGTCGACGTGTCGTAGCGCCGCCCGCAGGCGCACGTGACCGTCTCCCCGGCGTCCGCCGAGAGGGTCTCGCCGCACTCGCAGCGAAGGGTGAGTGGAATCGACATCGGGATCTCCCGCCGCGGAGGCCATTGAATCCGGCCGCCCGAAGTCTTACATTCCGTCGTCATCACCCGGAGGAGAAATCCGGCGACGAGGAGGTCCTATGGCTGAAGTAGCTGTCGACCAACGAAGGCTGCTCAAGACGATCAGCTGGTGGGATGGGTTCGTGATCGGCCTCGCGAACCCGGGGTTCTTGCTCGTTGGCCTCTGGGGAGCCACCGCCGCGCTCGGCGGTTGGTTGGTCGCTCTCCTCTTCGCCATCTCGTCGGTGATGGGCGCACTTCAGGCGTACATCTACTCCGAGCCGGCCACGATGTTCCCGGACAAGCCGGGAGGCCTCTCCGTGTACGCCCGCGAGGGCTGGCGCAAGTACTTCTCCTTCGCCGGGCCCATCGCGGTCTTCGGCTACTGGTTCGCGTGGTCGTCGGTGCTGGCGGTCTACGGCAGCCTCATCGGCTACCTGGTCGTCGGGGAGTTCTTCCCGAACTCGGACGCCGCGACGTGGAGCTACACGCTGCCGGGCATCGACTGGGTCATCAACGCTCCGCGGCTCATCGGCTTCGGCGTCATCCTCGCGTGCTGGACGTTCAACGTCCTCGGGATGCGGCCGGCGGTCTGGTTCAGCTACGCGACGGGAGCGATGATGCTCCTCCCGGTCGGCGTCATCGCGTTCGGCGCCTTCATCACGGGCGACTTCCGGAACCACGCCACCGGCGGGAACACCATGGCCGGCACGCTCGACTTCTACGGTTACGGAACGGGCTCGTTCAACCAGTTCGCGCTCCTCATGGTGTGGCTGTACATCATCGGCTGGTCGACGTACGGCCCGGAGGCGCCGGCGACCTTCGCGCCCGAGTTCAAGGACACGAAGAACGACACGCGCAAAGCGCTCGTCAGCGTCGGCGCTCTCAACGTCATCCTGTCCTGTCTGCTCCCGATCGCGGTCATCGGCACCGTCGGCGCCGCCGCCATTGCGGGCGACCTCACCGGAGTGTTCTTCCTCGTCGAGGTGATGCACGAGATTGCCGGCGAGGAGCTCGGCACGGTGCTCACCGCCTGCCTCTGCGCAGGACTGGCGCTCTCCATGAACACGGCGACGATGGACGGGTCGCGGGCGCTCTACGCGCTTGCCGAAGAGAAGATGACGATCAAGTGGCTGAACCATCTGAGCCACCGGTTCGTGCCGGCGCGGGCGATGACGCTCGACATGCTGCTGAACGCCTTCATGCTGTTCACGTTCCCGACGCTCTTCTTCATCATCGCGACGGGGAACCTGGGCTACATGCTCTCGCACGTCCTCGCGCTGAGCGGCGTCGTGCTGCTCCGCAAGGACCGGCCCGACTGGCCGCGGCCGATCAAGCTGCACATCGGCTGGATCTGGCTCGCGGGCATCTTCTCGGTCGTGAACCTGCTCTTCATCATCTTCGGTGTGGCGTACCTGAAGCTCACGGGCTACTTCTTCGACGCGAACTTCGAGGACGCCGGGCACTACCTCAACGAGGGCATCTGGGTCGGCGTCGGGGTGCTGGTCGCCGGCGTCGTCGGCTACTGCATCGCGCAGCGGCAGTGGGGCCGGCCGATTCGGCTCCGCGAGCCGAGCGACGAGGCTCCCTCGCCCGAGGTGTACGAGCTCATGGGCACGACGGCGCCGACGGCGTCCGCTCCGGCCCCGACGGCTCGGTAGCGAGGCTACGGAAGGGGCGGGTCCGCGAGGCCCGCCCCTTCTACACTTCTCCTGTCACGAGAGGAGGCGGCGATGGCCGTAGCGATCCGTCAGGACGCGTACATCGGCGGGCAGTGGATTCCGGGCGACGGCGAGGAGATCGAGGTCACGAGCCCCGCGACGGGTGAGATGCTCGGGACGGTCGCCGCCTCGACGCCCGCGCAGGTCGACGCGGCGGTGAAGGCGGCGGCGAAGGCGTTTCCCGCCTGGCGCAAGGTCTCGTTGCTCGAGCGCGTCGAGCTCTGCCGTGCCGCGTTCACGATCTGCATGGAGCGCTCCGACGAGATCGCCGAGATGATCACGCGCGAGGTCGGGAAGACGATCCGCGAGTCCCGCGAAGAGATGGTCGAGTACACCGCCGACCACTTCCGGCGCGCCTCCGAGGACGTGCTCCGCCACGCCGGGATGGTGCTCCCGTCGACGCAGGAGCGGACGAACGACAAGCGCATCGTCGTCGTGCAGGAGCCGATCGGCGTCGTGGCCGCGGTGACGCCGTGGAACTTCCCGGTCGACATCGCCGGCATCCCGATCGTCTACGGGCTCGCCGTGGGCTGCACGGCCGTCTGGAAGCCCTCGGAGCATGCGCCCCTCTGCGCCAACATGTTCGCGGAGGTCATCCACGACGCGGGCTTCCCGGCGGGGACGCTCAACGTCGTGCACGGCCGCGGCGAGGTCGGCTCGGCGCTCGTCCGCCACCCCGACGTGGGCGCGGTCGTCTTCACCGGCTCCTCGCACACCGGCGAGCAGGTCGCCCGCGACGCGGCTCTCAAGAACCGCGTGCTCGAGCTGGGCGGGAACGGTCCCCAGATCGTGCTCGCCGACGCCAACATCCAGAAGGCCGCCGATGCGGCCATCGTCGGGTGCTTCTATCTCGCCGGCCAGTGCTGCACGGCCGCCGAGCGCATCCTCGTCCACGAGTCCGTGAAGGACGAGTTCATCGCGGCCCTGGCCGAGCGCACGAAGGCGCTCCGCGTCGGTGACCCCCTCGACGAGGAGACCGACATGGGCCCGCTCTGCACGCCCGAGGTGCTGGCCCGCACGCGCGAGCACCTCGAGGACGCGGTCGCCAAGGGAGCGACCATCGTCCTCGGCGGAGGCCACGACGGCCAGTTCCACGAGGCGACGATCGTCGACGGCGTAACGAGCGACATGCGAATCGCGCAGGAGGAGACCTTCGGGCCGG
>JBOHAK010000550.1:0-4542 GCA_050697795.1 Gaiellaceae bacterium | reverse complement strand
ACACGGGAGCCACCGACACCGGTGCGGCCGAGGCGGTCGACTGCACGGCCTCGATCGGCATCATGGGCCCGTTCACCGGCGACGTCGCCGCGATCGGCCAGGAGCAGCTCAACTGGGCGAAGTTCGCCGTCGACACGTTCAACGAGGAGCGGGGAACGAGCTTCGAGCTCGTCGAGGGCGACACGCAGCTCGATCCCGCGCAGGCCGCGACGGTCGCGCCGCAGTTCGTCTCGAACAGCGACATCGTGGCAGTCGTCGGCCCGGCCGGCAGCCAGGAGGTCGAAGCCGTCGGCTCGATCTACGGCGACGCCGGCATCGCGTTCATCTCGCCTTCGGCGACGGCGACGAACCTGACGCCGGACTTCGAGACGTTCTTCCGCGTCGTTCCGACGGACGCCGACCAGGGCCCGACGGACGCCACGTACATGGCGGACGAGCTCGGGGCGCAGAACGTGCTCATCATCGACGACCAGAGCTCCTACTCGACCGGCCTCGCCGACTCGACGACGGTCGCTCTCGAGGAAGCCGGCGTCACGGTTTCACGCGAGTCGGTGAGCCAGGACCAGACCGACTTCTCCGGGCTCGTCTCGGCCGTCGCCGACGACACGGACGTCGTCTTCCTGCCCTGGCAGGTCGCGGCCAACGCCCAGCTCTTCGGGAACCAGCTCGCCGAGCAGGGCAAGGACGCGGTGATCTTCGGATCGGACGGGCTCTTCTCGCCCGACGACTTCTCGATCGCCGGCTCCTACGTCTCGTCGTTCGCACCCGACATCACCGGGCTCGACGATCCGGCGATCCAGGAGCTCGTGACGGCCTTCGAAGACGAGTACGGCGACTTCGGCACGTTCGGACCGCCCACCTTCGCGGCGACGACCGTCGTCATGGAGGCGGCCACGGCCGTCTGCGAAGGCGGCGAGGAGCCGACCCGCGAGGCGATCCTCGAGCAGATGCCCGAGACCAACCTCGCCGAGTCGATCCTCGGTCAGCCGATCACCTTCACGGAGGACGGAGACATCGAAGACGCGACCTTCTTCATCTTCCAGGTCGGTGAAGACGGGAGCTACGAGCTCGTGCAGTAGGAGGCCCACCCTCAGCGGTGCGGCTCCCTGCGCGGAGCCGCACCGCTGACCGGGCTCCGAGACCTCCGTGGACTTCTTCGTCCAGCAGCTCGTCAACGGCGTCACGCTCGGGAGCGTGTACGCGCTCATTGCACTGGGCTACTCGATGGTCTACGGGATCCTCAAGCTGCTGAACTTCGCCCACGGCGAGGTCTACATGATGGGCGCGTTCATCGGGTACTTCGTGCTCACGGGGCTCGGCGGCGCGTCCTCGCCGATCTTGCCGGCGGCGCTCGTCCTCATCCTCATGTTCCTGGCGGGGATGCTCGGCGCCGGGATCCTCGGGGTGGTGATCGAGCGCTTCGCGTACCGGCCGCTGCGGAACGCCCCGCGAATCGCGCCCCTGATCAGCGCCATCGGCGTCTCGTTCTTCCTCCAGGCCTCCGCGCTCCTGCTCTTCACCGCCCAGTTCCGCACGTACAACACGCCGGAGCTGATCCCGGTCACGACGAGGGTCGACGCCGGTCCGCTGCACATCTCGCTCGTGCGCATGCTCGTGATCGGCTCCGCGATCGTCCTGATGATCGCGCTCACCCTGCTCGTCAACCGTACGCGCCTCGGGAAGGCGATGCGCGCGGTCTCCTACGACCGCGAGGCGGCCGCGATGATGGGCATCGACGTCGACCGCGTGATCGTGGCGACCTTCTTCATCGGCTCCGTGCTCGCCGGGGCCGCCGGCGTGATGGTCGGGCTCGTCTTCGAGCGTGTCTTCCACTTCATGGGCTTCATCGCGGGCCTGAAGGGCTTCACGGCCGCCGTCATCGGGGGGATCGGGAACATTCCGGGCGCCATGCTCGGCGGGCTCCTCATCGGGCTCGCGGAGGCCTTCTCGTCGAGCTACATCTCGTCCACGTTCCAGAACCTGATCGTCTTCGGAATCCTCATCACCGTCATGCTCGTCCGTCCTACCGGGCTCCTCGGATCGCCGGTGCTGAAGAAGGTCTAGAGCATCTGATGCCCCGCATCGGCACCGACGAGTGGGTCGAGCAGCAGGAGCTGCGAACCGAGTACTACACGGGGCTGACCGCTCCGGCGCGGCGGGCGTTCGACCGCGTCGGCCCGAGCCCGCGCTTCTTCGCCTTCCTGGCGATCTGTGCGGCCTTCCCCTTCCTCACGGACTCGGCGTTCCTCATTCGCGTGGGCGTGAACGTGCTGCTCTTCGCGCTCCTCGCGCTCGGGCTCAACATCGTCGTCGGCTGGGCGGGCTTGCTCGACCTCGGCTACGTGGCCTTCTACGGCTTCGGCGCGTACATGTACGCGTGGGTCTCGTCGGGCCAGTTCGACATCCACCTGCCGACGGAGCTCGCGATTCTCCTGGTCGTGACCGCGTCGGCCCTCCTCGGTCTGCTCCTCGGCCTGCCCTCGTGGCGCCTGGTCGGCGACTACCTCGCCATCACGACGCTCTTCTTCGCCCAGATCTTCGTCGAGCTCACACTCAACCTCGACCGGCTCCAGCTGCCGTGGATGGACGAGCCCCTGGACCTGACCGGCGGCCCGAACGGGATCCCGGGGATCGATCGCATGCAGATCCTCGGGATCGAGCTCCCGGGCGTACGCGACTACTTCTTCCTGCTCCTCATCGTCTTTGCGCTCGTCGTGATCGGGCTCTACTACGTGAACGAATCGAGGACCGGCCGGGGCTGGCGCGCCTCGCGCGAAGACCCGCTGGCGGCCGAGCTCATGACGACGCCGGTCAACCGGCTCAAGCTGCTCGCCTTCGCCATGGGCGCTGCGATCGCCGGCCTCTCGGGCTCCATCTTCGCGGCCGTCCAGACGGGTGTCTTCCCCCAGAACTTCGAGGTCGTCCTCCTGATCATGATCTACGCCGCGCTCATCCTCGGCGGGGCCGGTTCCATCTCGGGGGCGATCCTCGGCGCGATCATCGTGGCGTCCGTCCCGGAGATCCTGCGCACGCCGGAGAACGCGCGCTTCCTCTTCTACGCTGCCGCGATCGCCGTGCTCGTCGCCACCGTA
The DNA here is from genome assembly GCA_050697795.1 of Gaiellaceae bacterium. Taxonomy (GTDB): domain Bacteria; phylum Actinomycetota; class Thermoleophilia; order Gaiellales; family Gaiellaceae; genus JAIBJN01. The sequence goes on along the minus strand of JBOHAK010000550.1, from coordinate 1,450 downwards.
CGCCCCTGGCAGCGCCTGGCCATTGTGGTCGGTGCGGTCGTCGCCTTCGGCGCGGTCGTGTACCAGGTGGTCGCGCTCGCCTGGCCCACGGGCGTGGAGGGCGAGTTGGCCGGAGGGACCTTCTCCGGGCTCCTCGAGTCGTGGATGGTGATCCCGGGCGAGAACCAGGAGCTGATCGGCAACATCGCCTTCGTACTGCTCGTCGCGGCGGTGCTGACGCTGACGCAGCTGCGCGGCGACGCGCGCCTCGTGCTCCTCGTCCCCACGCTGTACCTGGCCTCGTTCGTGTGGGAGAACCGCCTCATCGCCCAGCCGAGCGTCACGCGGCAGCTCCTCTTCGGCGCGATCCTGGTCGCCATGATGACGAAACGCCCGCACGGCCTCCTGGGCACGCCGCGCGTGGAGAACCCGATCTGATGGCCGCCCTGCTGGAGCTCCGCGAGGTGAGCAAGGCCTTCGGGGGCCTGGACGTCATCAGCCGCCTCGACCTCCACGTCGACGAGGGCGAGATCGTCAGCGTCATCGGGCCGAACGGCGCAGGCAAGACGACGCTCTTCAACCTCGTGACGGGCATCTACCGGCCGGACGGCGGGGACATCCTCTTCGACGGAAAGAGCATCGTGGGGAAGGAGCCGCATCGCATCGCCCAGCTCGGCATCGCGCGCACGTTCCAGACGCTGCGCGTCTTCCTGAACATGACGGTCAAGGAGAACGTCGCGGCCGCGACCTACGGCAACACGAGGGCGCAGTTCTGGCAATCCGCCCTGCGAACGCCGCTCGCGCGTCGCGAGGAGCGGGAGGTCGACGCGCTCGCCGAGGAGAAGCTCTCCTTCTTCGGCAAGCGCCTCGTCGGGTACCGCATGCAGCAGCCTGCCTACACCCTTTCGTACGCGAACCGGCGGCGGCTCGAGATCGCCCGCGCGACGGGGACCTCCCCGCGTGTGCTCCTCCTCGACGAGCCGGCGGCCGGGATGAATCCGGTCGAGACCCACGAGATCGCGGAGCTGATCGGGCAGCTCCGCGACAAGGGCGGCTACACGATCCTGGTCATCGAGCACGACATGCACGTCGTCGAGGGCATCTCGGACCGCGTCGTCGCGCTCGACCACGGCGAGAAGATCGCGGAGGGGACGTACGAGCAGGTCGCCACCAACCCGCGCGTCGTGGAGGCCTACCTCGGCACGTCGGCGACGGAGACGAAATGAGCGACGCGACGAACGGCTCCGGCGCGCTCCTCCAGCTGGAGGCGATCAACACGTACTACGGCCAGATGCACATCCTCCAGAACGCGAACCTACGGGTCGACGCGGGTGAGCTCGTGTGTCTGCTCGGCGGGAACGCATCGGGAAAGTCGACGACCCTGAAGACCGTGCTCGGGATCGTGAGGCCCCGGACCGGAACGGTGACGTTCGACGGCGAGGACGTGACAGGGCGGTCGACCAGCTACCGC
>JBOHAK010000549.1:0-21261 GCA_050697795.1 Gaiellaceae bacterium | reverse complement strand
GACGCTCCCCGACGTCGGTGATCAGGACGACAAGGGCCTGCGCAGGCACATCACGGTAGTCACGTCTCCGAACGAGAAGGGCGTTCTCGGCTTCGCGACGAGGATGCGAGACAGCGCCTTCAAGCGGTCCCTCGCCAAGCTTCCCGTCGGGGCGGAAGTGGACGTCGAGCCGCCCAAGGGAAGCTTCGCGCAGCCCGAGGACGCCTCGCGGCCGCTCGTCTTCGTCGCCGGCGGGATCGGGATCACGGTCTTTCGCAGCATGCTCCGCTACATCCAGGAGGAGGGACTTCCCCATCGCGTGACGCTCATCTACTCGAACCGCGACCGAGACTCGACGGCGTTCCTCGATGAGCTTCAGCAGCTCGAGAAGGAAAATGCCAACCTTCGGCTCATCCTCACGATGACCCAAGACCCGGGCTGGCAGGGCGAGACTCGAAAGATCGATTCCGAGTTCTTCCGTGACCACCTGGGGGAGAACCTCGACCAGAACACGTTCCTGGTCGCAGGGCCGCCCGCGATGGTGGAGGGCATGCAGAAGGCCCTAGCCGAGGCGGGAGTGGACGAGCAAAACGTCAATGCCGAGCGCTACAGCGGGTACTGAACACACCGCACCGAGGGAACGCCACGAGGTTGTCCCTTTGGTCTTCGCTGTCATGGGAGCCTGTCCATAGCCCTCGCGTGCGAGTTCGGCCGCTTGAAGCACGAGTACGTGCTGGTCGCGCTAAGCAGGCGCCGCCTCTCCTCGAGCACTCAGGCGTCAAATCGGGCGAGCTCCTCGTCGAGCCGGCGCTCTATGTCACGGTCGATCTGGGGGTCTATCCCCAAAGGCGCTGGGCCGTCGGCTGCACTAGCGGTTCTCCAACGCCAGACCACGAGGCCGATTACGGCCCCGGCGCCAAGGAGGCCACCGATCGGGAGGATCCAGACAAGAAGGTTAAACCCGCGCGCCGGCGGAGCAGCGAGCACGCTTTGCCCGAAGTCGGCCACTAGTCTGGCCTTGATCTCGCTCTTCGTGTCGCCTGCGGCGATTCTCGTGCGGATGAAGGCGCGCATGCGCTCCGCGATCGGCGCATGTGATTGTTCGAGGAGCGTCCGACACGTCGGGCAGAACACTTCACGCTCGAGCTCAGAGAGCGTGGGCTGACGTTCGCTCCCCGATGCCGGGGCGGCCAAGGAAAGAGCGAGCGCCAAGGCGGTCAGGAAACGGAGGATCATCCTCGCAGGGCGTCGAGGGGCCCGGCATGAACGAGGGACCGCCTCCCTCTTCAGCGCTGGAACCAGGGCCTCCATCAGGCGCGAGCAAGGGCTTCGACCTGGGCGAGCCGGCGCGCGAGGCGGTGTTGCTCGCGTGCGTCAGGCCACATTGCGACGAGCGAGCCAAGGAGGAAGACAGCGCCGGCGACCCAGATGAGACCGACCAGCGGATTGACGAGCACCTTCAGATTCACGGACCCATCACGGTTGAACTGCTCGGCGATGACAAACAAATCTTCGGCCCGCAGCCAATCGGTTCGGATCGCGACGGCGTTCGAGAAGAACGCCTCGACGTGGTAGCGGTTCTTGCCGGCCGCCACCTCTCCGATGGGTTTGCCCCCCTGCGTGACGGCAAGCCGCGCCCGCACCTCGTCGTGGTTTGCTCCTGGTCGTTCGAAGGAGCCGACGTAGCGAAGCGAGTAGGCTCCGACCGCCATCGCTTCCCCGGGCTGGAGCCGGCGAGTTGCCGACGTCCCGTACACGCTCGAAGCGGTCACGCCGATCGCGAGGAGGACGATGGCGGCGTGGACGATGTAGCCCCCGTAGCGTCTCCGGTTGCGCGCGACGAGCGAGGAGAAGGCACCGAGCCAACCCTCAGTTCCAAGACCCTTGCGAGCCCGAGTGCCCCGAACGAATTCGTGTGTGACCGCGACGAGCACGAAGACGGAAAAGGTGTATGCGATCAGGCCGGCCCTGCTCGAGCCGGCCCCTGCTGCGATCAGGAGTCCTCCAGCGAGAAGGGCGGTCGCGGCCGGCCAGATGAGGGCTCGTCCGAGTGAGCGAAGCGATGCTCGCCGCCAGGCGATCAGCGGCCCGATCCCCATTAGGAGAAGGAGCGGAAGGCCGAACGCGCGGAGGAAGAAGTTGTAGTACGGGGGTCCGACCGTGACCGGGAGGCCGCGGACGGCCTCCGAGATGAGCGGAAACGTCACGCCCCAGAGGATTGTCAGCGCGAAGGCGACGAGGAGCAGGTTGTTGTAGAGGAAGGCCGCCTCTCGGGAGGCGAGGGACTCGAGTCTTGCGGGCGAGCGGAGAAGCGGAAGTCGCGCCAGGATGAGCGCGATCGAAGCCGCGACGACAATGGCGATAAAGCCGAGAAACCAGGCGCCGATCGGGGACTGGGCGAAGCTGTGGATCGAGTTGATAACGCCGCTTCGAGTGAGGAACGTACCGAAGAGAGAGAGCGAGAAGGCCAGCGCGACGAGGACGACGTTCCAGACGCGGAGCATGCCTTTCTTTTCCTGCACCATGACCGAGTGCAGGAAGGCCGTGGCGGCGAGCCAGGGCATGAGGGCGGCGTTCTCCACCGGATCCCAGGCGTAGTAGCCGCCCCAGCCGACCGTCTCGTAGGCCCACTTGGCACCGAGGAGGATCGCGATGCCCAGGAAGGTCCAGGACGCGAGCGTCCATCGTCTGGTCGCGATCAGCCAGCGCTCGTCCATGCGGGCGGATAGCAGCGCCGCCATGGCGAATGCGAAGGGAATCGTGAGCCCCACATAGCCCAGGTAGAGCATCGGCGGGTGGATCATCATGTAGGGGTTTTGCAGGCTGACGTTCATCCCGGCGCCGTTTGCGGGCGCTGGCTGCGTCTCGAACGGGCTGGAGACGAAGACGGAGACGAGCGCGAAGAAGCAGGCGAGGCTCGCCAGGACGGGCACCGTCCAGGGCAGTGCATCTCGAACGAGACGTCGGTTGAGGAGGACGGCTGCAGAGCTCATCCCGGTGAGAACGAGGAGCCAGAGAAGGAGGGAGCCCGACTGCCCGCTCCAGAAGGCCGCGAGCGTGTAGGCGAGCGGCAGCTCCTTACTCGAATGCTCGGCCACGTAGCTCAGCGAGAAATCCTCCCGGAGGAAGCTGGCGACGAGCACGAGCGAGGCTATCGTCGTCGCTGCGAAGGCGGCGAGCAGGGCGTTGCGTGCCGACTCCGCTAAGCGGCCGCGCCCGCGCCACGCGGCGTAACCGCCGGCAAGCGCCGCGTAGACAACGAGACCGAGGGTGGCTACCAGCGCAGACTGGCCGAGAGGAGCCAACTACGTCGAATCCTTTGGCGCGTACTTCGATGGGCACTTCGTCATCAGTGAGTCGGGAACCGCGACGAAGAGGTCGTCACGAAGCTGGCCGCGCACGTACACCTGCCTCCCGACCCTGAACAGGTCCGGCACGGAGCCGCGATAGAGGACTCGCACGCTCGTCGTCCCGTCGATGTCGCGCAGCGTGAAGCGCAAGCCGGCGCCATGCGCGTCGCCCTGCACCGTGCCGACGACCATCCCGGTAAGACCGACCTCTCCGCTGTGGCCGGCAAGCTCACTCGGCTTTAGAGACGCGGTCGCTCCGCCCGCGAGGCTGGTGTAGAGGAGGAAGACGGCCAACGCCGCCGCGACCGAGAGGGCGATCACGAGGCGGACCGGGTTCCTGCTCCGTCTCATCGCCCGTTCTCGCCGACCCCGAAGAGGTGCTCCACGGCGGAGACGTAGGCATGACCATCTGGCAGGAGCGCCGCCTGCTTCATTCGCACGGTCGGCGCGTGGAGTAGCTTGTTCACGATCTGCGCCGTTAGAGCTTCCACGGCGTGCCGTTGGGAGGCCGAGAGCGCGCCCAGGCGACCCTCGGCCCGCTCGAGTTCGGCCGTGCGGATGTCCTCGGCGAGCCGGCGTAGCGAGGTGATCGTCGGGACGACGCCGAGCGAGCGTCGCCATTCGCGGAACTTCGCAACCTCCCCGGTCAGAATCGCTTCGGCCTTCATGATCTGGCGACGTCGGTCGGTACGGCGCTCAGCCGCGGCATCGCCGAGGTCGTCGATGTCGTACAGGTGGCAACCGTCGAGCTGGCCGATCGCCGGATCGAGGTCGCGGGGGACCGCGATGTCGATGAAGAGCAGTGGCCGGCCCCGACGGCGGCTAATGGCCTCGGCCGCCTCTTCGGCGGAGAGGATGAGGCGTGGGCAGCGAGTTGATGAGATCACGACGTCTGCCAGCTCGAGCTCCTCTGCGAGCCGCTCGAACCTGACCGCCTTGCCGCCGAAACGCCGGGCGAGCTCCTTCGCTCTCACCAGCGTGCGGTTGGCCACGAAGAGGCTTGCGGCTCCGTTGGACGTGAGGTTGAAGGCGGCGAGCTCGCTCATCTTGCCCGCTCCGATGATGAGGAGGCGCCGGCCCTCGAGCTGACCGTAGAACCGCCTCGCGAGCTGGGCGGCGGCGGCCGGGACGGAGCTCGGCTGCTCGCCGATTGCGGTTTCGGAGCGGACGTGTTTCCCTCCCTGGAGCGCCTGGCGGAAGAGGCGGTTCAGGATTGGTCCGCTCGTGCCCAGCGTGAGCGCGGCCTCGTGCGCGGCGCGCACCTGGCCGAGGATCTGCGACTCGCCCGGAATGAGTGAGTCAAGGCCGGCGGCGACCCGGAACAGTTGGAGAGCCGCGGCATCGTCATAGGCGGCAGAGAGTGCGGCAGCGAGCTCAACCTCCGACAGGCGAGCGAGGCGAGCGAGTCCGCCCCGGGCGCGGGCAGCCGCCGCTTTCGGCTCCTGGTGAGCGAGGTAAACCTCTGTCCGGTTGCAAGTGGAGAGCACGACCGCTTCTCCACCGTCGTCGGCCAGCCTGCGAGCGAAGTTCGCTGCTTCGTATGGAGTGAGGTGGAGCCGTTCGCGGAGCTCGACACGCGCTCGACGATGGGAGGTTCCAACGAGTACAAGGGTTGCCCCTTCGGCGGGCTTCACTGTCATGAGTCCGCCCGCGCACGATCTTCGTCGTCTTCACCCTGCTTGCCTCTTGTAAGCGAGAGCGCGACCACCTCGCGCTCAAGCCGGACGAGCTTGAACGCGTAGAGGACGACGTGGAGGAGAACGACTGCGAGCACGACGAGGTATGCGGCCGTGACGTACTGCTCCGCGCTCGTCACGAGCTCGCCTCTTCGAGCCTGGGCAGTTGCCCGTCCAGCGCGGTGGCCGATCCGTTATCCGAGCGCGACCCTCGCATTGAACCCTCGGTGATGATCGGAGACATCGCCCGCACGCAACTGGGCCGCCTTGCGGCTACAGGCTCTTCAAGAACTGCACGAGGTCGCTCTTCTCCTGTGCTTCGAGCCCCAGGCCGAAGCAGCCGTCGTAGTGCTCCACAACTGCGTTCAACGTCGGGAAGCGGCCGTCGTGGTAGAAGCCCCGCTTCGACTTCGTGAAGAGGGCATGAAGCGGCGCCGTGACGTAGGCGTTATCGGGCGTTCGGTTCGCCTGGAAGGCGTCAATGCAGATCTCCGCGGGCTTGTGGGCGTTGTAGCCCGGCTCAGTCGTGAGGGGTGGGATGTGGCAGTCCGCGCAGCTCGCCTTCCCGTTGAAGAGTGCTTCGCCCCGCTTGGCTGCGGCACGGTCGAAACTCCCCTTCGGCGGCGTGGGCGGCTTGAGGCCGAGCTGGTAGAAGTGAAGGGCTTCCAGCTTCGACGTGATCAGGTCGCGGTCGTGGCGGAGGTTCCAGCGGCCTGTCCGGGCGGCGATCGGATACTTGACCGGGTCGTTCAGGCGCGGGTCGTAGAAGTTGCCGATTCCCATCATCTGCGTGTTCGCGACGTAGGCGTTCCAGTAGGTGACGGTGCCCCAGCCGGCGCCCCACGTGGCGAGGTTGTGGCCGCCGAGGCCGAAGGCGGGCGGGATCCGCGTGGCAGCGGGCTTCCCATCTGGGCGGAATGCCTTGCCGTCATGGTTGAGGATGGCGTCGTACATGCCGGGCCCCCAGCTGAGGAGCACCGTGTTCAGCGTGGCCTCGTCGACCCCGAGCAGGTCAGTCAGCGGCTTCTTGTTCGGGGCGAGCGAGACGATCGCGCCGACGTTTAGGTCTTGGGCGGCCCAACCGTCGAGGCGGCGGCCGATGCCGGGAGCGAAGGAGTCGTCGACCGTCGAGTGGCAGAAGGCGCAGGTGATCCCGATCGAGCTGAGCCGGCTGTCGTCGAAGAACCCCTTGACTCCGACAACGGCGTCCAGGTTCAGAAGTGCGACTGTTGTGGCCGGGTCGTCGAGGTCGACTTCCCCCTTCCGGAGTGCCTGCTTCAGCGACCTAGGAAGTGCCGTCTCGTCGACCTTCAGGCCAACCGCCAAGGCTGTCCGTGGACTAACGCCGGGCCCAACCCCTCCGAGCCTCTCACCCTTGATGGCATCGTGAAGCCGCAGCTGCCCGCCCCAGAACGCCTCGTCGCCGAAGGTGTCGAAACGGAAGATCTGCCGTCCCTCCCTGAACAGCTTGTCCGCCTGCTTCCTGGCCGCGGCATCAGGATTTCCACGGTTGCTCCCGCCCGAGCCGGTGATGGCGCTGACCGTGCCATTGAAGATGACCCCGCCCAGGAGAAGCAGAGCCCCCACCGCCGCCAACGTTCCAAGAGAAACGGCCGCTCTTCTGAGGATGCCCATCGGGAGCCCCCTTTGGTCAGCTCGTCGGCGTACGATCGTTGGCGGAGGCCCGATGCTACCGCCGAAGCCCGGAATCTTCCGTGATCATTCTCACAGTCGGTCCTTGGGATCGGGTGACGGGATTCAGAGGGCGCGCTTCGCCGTTAAAAAGTCCAGATGCCACGTCTTCGGCCGGACCGAGCGACGAATCCGAGCATCTAGCGTCGGACGTAAGAAGGTCCGACGGCGCGACACGAAGATACCCGACGAAGAGCGACTCACTCGTCGCTCGAGCAGCTCCCCGGACAAGGACAAGTGGGATACCTGAGGGTCGTCGCTACGACCATGCCCATGAGCGGTCGATTTCGCACACCACTCGTCCATCCGCCTGTGACGAGGAGAGGCCGGTTCGCCCCCTCCATCGAGAGCTGGCTGCTCGGTGGACTGGACGACGGCGAAAGGAAGCTTGCGTCCGGAGTCCTCCAGTCTTGCGCGGCGCATCACCTGGCAGCAGGAACACGGCGGCGCATGAGCGAGCTGAGGAATGCCGAAGCGCTGATCGTCGAGAACGGGTTCCTCGTCGTCCGCGCCTCTCCGCCATCAGGGCGCCACGTCGTGGTCGTGGAAGCCGGCGCCGGGTCCATTCTCCTCCCACCGAATGATCGAGAGCATCTACAGGCGCTCGCCGACTGCTGGGTCACCGTGCTTCCTGTCTCCCAGCTCGAAGCCTTGCTGGCGATACAAGGTGTGGCGGCCACGCTCTTCCGGGGTATGGGGGCCGCGCTGCGGCTGAGGCAGGACGCAGGGAGCTACCTCGCCAGCGTCCACCACGTCGATCGCGTTCGCCAGAAGCTCGCGCAATTGGCGCGCGAGTTCGGGAGAGTCAATCCAGACGGCATCCGGATAGAGTTTCCCCTCACGCACGACCTACTCGCCGAGATGGTCGCCTCAGCGCGAGAGACTGTCACCCGCAGTTTGGACGAGCTCCACCGGGGCGGCTTCGTGACTCGCGACGGCCACTCCTACAGGCTTCTCATCTCGCCGGAAGCCTTGGATGCTTCCGGTTGAGAATTCTGTGGTCGAGCCGGCACAGGAGAGCAACGCGGCGAACCGCAGCGCCTCCGCCCTCGTCCTTGCTTCCGGCGGTTACGGCGCCTGCGGCAGTTCCCGAAGTGCAGTTCTCGTCCCGGCGCCCAGAGCAGTGGCCTGGCATCGACCAACCCTCAGATAAGACGAGTGGCTTCCGGGTAAGAGACCGCGTCTTCTTGCGCTCCTCCGAGTTGGCCCCGCGAGGAGGTCAACAGCCTCCCAGCACCGACTGGCCACGGCGGCCGGCGTGAACGCGCGAATCGCCCTGCGCCCCCTGAGCCACGTCGAGGAGCGGCGCGCCGCCGCCAGCGTGGTGGTGATCGGGACGGGCGCGGCCGGTCTGCGGACGGCCATCGAGCTGGCCGAGCGCGGTGTGCAGGTGCTGTGCGTCGGCAAGCGCCGCCGCGACGACGCGCACACCGTGCTCGCCTCCGGAGGCATCAACGCCGCGCTGGCGACGATGGATCCCGAGGACAGCTGGGAGCAGCACGCGGCCGACACGCTGCGCGAGTCCTACTGGCTCGGCGACCCGCGCGCGGTGGAGCTGCTGTGCCGCGAGGCGCCGGAAGCGATTGAGGATCTGGTGCGCTACGGCGCGCAGTTCGCTCGCGAGGACGACGGGCGGCTAACGCAACGGTACTTCGGCGCGCACCGCTGGCGACGCACCTGCTTCGCTGGCGACTACACCGGCCGCGAGATCCAGCGCACGCTGGTCCGCCGAGCCGCCGAGATGGGCGTCACGATTCGCGACGACCTCTACGTCACCCGCCTGCTCGTGCACGACGGTCGCGTGTTCGGCGCCTACGGCTTCGACATCGAGGACGGGAGCCGCTGGGTGATCGTCGCCGACGCGGTCGTCCTCGCCGCGGGCGGGCACACGCGCATCTGGCGGCGCTCGTCCTCGCGGCGCGACGAGAACACGGGCGACGCGATGCGGCTGGCCGCCGAGGCGGGCTGCCGCTTGCGAGACATGGAGTTCGTGCAGTTCCACCCGACCGGGATGGTCTTCCCCGAGGAGTCGGCAGGGACGCTGGTCACCGAAGCCGTGCGCGGCGAGGGCGGGATCCTGCGCAACGCGGCGGGCGAGCGCTTCATGGAGCGCTACGACCCAGAGCGGCTGGAGCTGTCCACCCGCGACCGCGTCGCCCTGGCGATCTACACCGAGATCGCTGGGGGCCGCGGAACCGAGCACGGCGGCGTGCTACTCGACATCACCCACCTCGACCGCGACCTGGTGCTGCGCCGGCTGCCACGCATGTACCGGCAGTTCATCGACCTGGCCATGCTCGACATCACCAGCACCCCCATGGAGGTCGCCCCGACCGCGCACTACTCCATGGGCGGCGTGTGGGTCGACGCCGAGACCCACGCCACAGACGTCGAAGGGCTCTACGCGGTCGGCGAGTGCGCGAGCGGCGTGCACGGCGCCAACCGCCTTGGTGGCAACTCGCTGGCGGAAGCCGTCGTCTTCGGGCGGATCGTGGGCGCCGAGGCCGCACACTGGTCGGCCGAGCTCGGCGTGCAGGCCCGCGACCATGACGCGATCGCCGCCGCCCGCGATGAGCTCGACGAGCTGCTCGCCCGCCGCGGCGAAGAGTTCGCCCGCCCGCTGCAGCGGGCGGTGCGCGACCTCATGTCCGTGCGCGGCGGCGTGGTGCGTTCCGAGGACGGCCTCCGTGACGGGCTGACGCGCCTCGACGCGGTCGCTGCGCGAGCGCGGGACCTGGAGGTGCGGCCCGACATCGCTGGCCACGATGACCTCGCCCACGCCCTCGACTTGCAGGGCTCGCTACTTGCCGCGCGGGCCACGCTCGAGTGCGCGCTCGAGCGTCGCGAGACGCGCGGCGCGCACAATCGCGTCGACTTTCCCGACCAGGATCCCGGTCTGCAAGTGAATCTCGTCTGGACTGGCGATGGGACCATTGCCCGCGAGCCGATCCCGCAGCCTTCGCCTGAGGTCGTAGCCCTCGCCGGCGGGCCGGAACTCGACGTAACAGGCCGTCTGCTCGAGTAGCTCTGCACCGGCCCGACTGAAGTGAACGTACTTGGTCATCGGGCTGCCGCGGGGTCTTGCTGCGCGGCTCGTTCCGGCCGAGCAGTGACGAGTTCTCCGCGCTCGTGGTGAGCGAGCACGGCCGGACAGTCGGGCGAGGCAGGGTCGAGGCGGACCCGGGGTGAGACTCCTGCCTCGGCCGCTTCTGCGGCCTTGCCCAACTTGGGCAGGCGGGAGTATCCGAGCGCTGTCAGCGATCCTGCGATCGCGAGCGTTGCGGCGACAACCATAGCGGCGCGAAAGGCGTCGGTCGAGCCGGCGAGGAACTCGGGACTGTCTTCGCCGAGCGCGAACGGGACGAGCTCGGGGTCGTTGGTTCGAGCCGCGAAGACGAGCGCGACGACCAGGCCGAGGATGGCGATCGCGAGCAGGCCGCCAAGGCGGGAGAAGGTCGAATTGACCCCGGCTGCCAGACCCGAGTAGCGCTCCGGCGCGGTCGTGAGCGCAGCGGAAGTGATCGGTGCGACGATCATCGAGAGCCCTAGACCGTAGAGGACGAGCCCCGGCAGTAGACCGTCCCAGAGACTGCGGTCGTCGACACGAAGCCAAAGGAGCATGCCTGCGGCCATCGCTATTGGCCCGACGAGGAACGGTCTCGGCCCAAAATGGTCGGACAGCCGGCCGAAGCGAGCAGCAAGGAGAAGCATGGCGGCGGTCGAGGGCAGAAGAAGGAGACCCGTCTGAAAGGGGGTATAGCCGACCACCGACTGCAGGAAGAGAACAAGGTAGAAGGCCGACCCGGCGACGGCACTGTAGTTGAGGAAGGTGGCAACGTTGACGAGCGTGAAGTCGCGGATACGAAAAAGGGAGAGGGGGAGAAGCGGCTCACGCGTCCTCCGCTCGCGCACAAGGAAGGCGCCGAGACTCGCGCCGGCGAGCAGAAACGCCCAGGCCACGTCGGCAAAACCGTGTTCGCCCCCCTGCACCAGCCCGTAGGCGAGAGACCCAATCCCGAGTGCGACGAGCCCTGCCCCGAGCACATCGAGCTTCGAGCGTGGTCCCTCGGGGCGGGTGATCCCTCTGTGCGCGACCCAGGCGAGGGAGATGGCAACAATCGCCAGCGGGATGTTCAGGAAGAAGATCCACCGCCACGAGGCCCACTCAACCAGCGCTCCGCCGAGTGGCGGGCCGCCCAGGCTGACCGCTCCCGTCCCCGTCGCCCAGATTCCGATCGCCCGTCCGCTCTCACTGCCGAAGGTCGAGCGGAGGAGCGAGAGGCTCCCGGTCGTCAGACGAGCGCCTGCCGCTCCCTGGAGGATCCGTGCCAGGATCAGAACAGCCGCATTCGGGGCGATTCCACCCAGGGACGAGGCAAGGGCAAAACCGGCCGTACCGGCGATGAACATCCTGCGCCGTCCCAGCCGATCGTCGAGGGCCCCCGCGACGAGATACAGGGAGGCGAGTGCGAGCGAGTACGAGAGCATGATCCACTGTTGCGCGCCGAAACCGATCCCGAAGTCTGTCCGGATCGCGGGCAGGGCAACACTGATCGCCGTTACCGAGGCCATCGACGAGCCGAGGACCGTGGCGATAAGTGTGAGGCGGCGACAAGCCGCCTCCGAGAGCGGGTTGCTGCGACGCAAGAGGCGCTCGAAAGGCTGCAACCGCTCTATGCTAAGCCGATCTCGCGGGAGCGCCGATCAAGACAATGGTCGCCGGTCGTCAGTCAGACACGCTCCCGGGTTCACCGGGAGGCGATCGCCACCACCGAGATCTGGACCGGGTGCGCCTCCTGACCTTAAATCGCTGGCGACCGTTTTTGGACCGAGATCTGATCCGTGTGTCGGCTCGAGCTGTCACGGGGCCGCCTCGCCGATCCCGGGCAGTTCTTCCGTGAGCGACCCGAGCACGTAGTCGGCCCCGGCTTCGCGCAGGTCAGCCTCGCTGTAGTGACCACTGGCGACGCCGACGGCAACCGCGTTCGCGGCGTGGGCGGCCACGACGTCTTTCGGCGTGTCGCCGAGAACGAGGACGCGCTGCGGGTCGAGGGGCGAGCCAAGGATCACACCGGCGCGATCGATCGCCTTACGCGTCAGCTCGCCGCGGTCAGCCGAGTCCGAGCCGTAGCCGCCGAAGGAGAAGAAGCGGTTGAGACCAGCGCGTGCGAGCTTGATATGGGCTGCTGCCTCGACCGCTCCGGTCGTGATCCCGAGCAGAAAGCCGTTCCGGCAGAGACTGAGAAGGAGTTCCGCGACGCCTTCGAGCACCTGGTAGCCGGACGATTGTGCCACCTCCTCCGGCAGTCGCATGAGGTAATGCGATACCACACTGGCTAGCTCCTCGGTGGAGGTCTCGTGGCCGATGACGCCGGTGAACGTGAGCCTGCCGACTACCGGGTCAGTCATCCCCGACTCGGTGAATTCGCCGATGTCGGCTGGGATCCCATACAGCTCGTCGAACGCCCAGCGCCAGCTCCTCGCGCCAGCACCGCCGGTTGTGATCAGGAGGCCGTCTATATCGAAGAGGATCGCTTGAGGCCTTTTCATCCGCAGGTTCCCTACGTCTCGGGGTCAGGTGGCTTCCGGCCGAGAGTCAATAGCCGCTCAGTCACCGATGGCGAGGCCGACGAGCCTCTCGCGTGGCTCGACACTCATCGTTCGGACGCTGGATCGATCGGCGCCGATTAAGACCCGTTGGCCATCGAATCTTCCGTGCGCACCGTCTCCGGCTTCCTTGTCTAAAGCGAGTCTCGCTCCGACGATGACGAACATTGCCGTCTTGTCAGACCTCGACTTGGAGCGCGTTATCCGCCAGCCTAACTGGGTAGCTCCTCACGGGCTCGCGGGCCGGGCCGCGCAGGACGTCGCCGGTCGTCACGTCGAACTGGCTCCCATGGCAGGGGCAGGTGACGGTCGTCCCTGCGAGCTCCCCGTCGGCGAGCGAGCACCCCTGATGCGTGCAGATGTCGCCGAACGCGTAGAAGGCGTCGCTGACCCTTGCGATCGCGATGCGGTTGCTACCCACGCCAAAGGCCGCCAGCTCACGGCTCCCAAGCTCGTCGAGGGCGGTTACGGTGGCCAACTCTCCCATCCGACCTCCATTCTTCTCAACGCCGGCGCGAGCCGCATTGCCTTGGCCGACGGGCTCCTTCCCCACGTCCCGCTCACGATCTCGCATCGTACTGCGCTGCGGCTGAACGACCCCGGGGTTAGCGACCAGCAGAGGATCACATCGAGCCTGGATGAAGGTCGAGCACCAGGCGAAGGGGACTCTGGAGCCAGACGTCGATGGGGCCGCCCATGCCCAGACATGGGTGCCTGACCCAATAGTCACTCGACGCTCATGTGGCGATGCTTGTGGAACCCGCGACAGGAGGTGATTCGCGTTCAACCTGGATGTCTTGCGCGGGGCGCGCCGCAGGCTCCACACGCCCCTCGCCGCGTTGCTCCCTGAGGTACGCAACCATCGGCTGCGACTCCGCGCAGCAGTCCAGAGCGACCTTCCCCCAAAGCCACTTCTCTGACGCGAGGAGTCGGGCAAGAGGAGAACCGTGAACGAGACCATTCATACGTTCGAGCCACCGCGCATGCGACTCGCAAAGATCGCACCCGCGCCCTACCGCGCGCTAGTAGCACTTGGCAAGGCCGTCGAGCTTGACCCGACCCTGCGTGAACTCGTCAACCTGCGCGCCTCGATCGTCAACGGATGCGCCTACTGCATCGACATGCACACCAAGGCGGCGCGCAAGGGCGGCGAAAGCGAGCGACGCCTGTACGCCCTCGCCGCCTGGCGCGATGCGCCCTTCTTCAGTGATCGCGAACGCGCCGCTCTCGCGCTAACCGACGCGACAACGCTGATCAGCGACGAGCAAATTCCGCCCGCAGTTTGGGACGAAGCAGCGGAGCACTTCACCGAAGACGAGCTCGCTCAGCTGCTGTGGGCGATCATCGCGATCAACGCCTGGAACCGGATCGAGATCGCAACGCGAATCGAGCCAACATAGCTCCTGATCGCACCGGCCCCTCGGTCTGCTACGTCGTCGACGATCAGGGCAGCAGCGAGATCCGCTTCGATGTCGACTCCATCGAGCGGCTGCTGGCGGGCGATGGCTTTTTCTGGCTCGACCTCGATCGACCCAGCGAGGCGGACTTTCAGATCCTCCGCGACGTGTTCAAGTTTCACCCGCTCGCGATCGAAGACTCGGAGCAGTTCGGCCAGCGGGCCAAGCTCGACGAGTACGACGACTTCGTTTTCGTCGTCGTCTATGGCGCTGCACAAGACGGCGACCGGCTGGTCGAGGTGCATTGCTTCTACTCCGAGCGATTCCTAATCACCGTCCATCGCGACGACAGCCCCGCCTTTGCCGAGATCCGCCGCCGCTATCAGCGACGCGAGAAGAAGATTGAACAGCCGTCGCTGCTGCTCTACCGGGTCGTCGATGGGCTGGTCGACAGCTTTTTCCCGGTCCTCGCAGCCTTCGACGACCGCATCGACGAGCTCGAGGACGCGATCTTCCGCGAAGCCAACGACAAGCAACTGCAAGAGATTTTTCAGATGAAGCGCCTGCTCGTCGGCCTCCGGAAAGCGGTCAGCCCGCAGCGCGACACGTTCGCACGGCTAATGGGCGGGATCGCCGAGCTGCCGGGCTTCGCCGAAGAAGACGAGCGCTACTTCCGCGATGTCTACGACCACCTGATCCGAATCAGCGACCTGATCGACAGCTACCGCGACCTGCTCACGGGTGCGATGGACGTCTACCTGTCCACCGTCTCGAATCGTCTCAATTCCGTCATGAAGCAACTCACGATCATCGCGACAGTCTTCCTGCCGCTGAGCTGGCTGACCGGGTTTTTCGGTCAGAACTTCGGCTTCATGGTCAGACACATCAGCGGCTGGGAGACGCTCATCGGCCTAGGAGTCGGCTCGGAGCTGCTCGTGCTCGCGGCGCTCCTTCTCTTCTTCAAGCGTCGCGGCTGGTTCTGAGCTCGCTGGACTCGGCGAAAGAACCGCAGCGGTCGTCAACGCGGCGCGATCGACTTCCTTATCGCGCCAGCTGATCGAGCCGGGCGGTGATCTCCTCGACCGGCGCGATGCCGGCGTCGGTGTCCGGGGATCCTGACTAGCAGGTTCGGCTGAGCGATCGCGTCGTCGAGCAGAGTCGCAAACAGGTTCGCAACGGCGGTGGCGCTATGCCCCCGTTCTCGGACGTCCTGTCATACAAGGAGATCGACGTGGTAGCGCACTACGTCGGAGAAGCTCGTGCCCGAGGGATAAAGAACCGCTTGCCCTCGATCGCGATCTCCCATACGCTCGGTTCGAGGTGAGCTTCGAGGACTGGATCTTCGCGCTTCACCTGCTCACAGCCGCCACGCTCGTGGGTGCGCTCGTCATGTCGTGGATCGTCGTCGTCGCGCTCCGCTCGGCCACCACCCCGGACGCGACGCTCAGTCTCAACCGGGTGGCCATGGTCGGGACCGCCGCGATCGTCGTCGGCCTGGTGGGCGCAATCGGTTTCGGGATCTGGCTTGCGATCTTGCGCGACGCCTTCCAGGTCTGGGACGGTTGGGTGATCGCAGCGATCGTCCTGTGGGTCATTGCCACCGTGGCTCTGCTGCGCTCCTTCGCCGAGTACGCGAAACCCGCCAGGAACGCGAGAGCGCTCCTTGCCTCGGGCGAGTCTGGTCCGGATGCTGAGCTGACGGCGTTGAACCGAACCTCGACCGGCTTCCTCCTCCGCGCCCTGGCCTCGGCAGCGGTCGTGCTGATCGTCATCGACATGATCTGGAAACCCGGTGCCTGAGGTGCTTGCCGCCATCCGGACGGACGAACAGAGCTTCGCCCTCCTGCTACACCTCGTCGGCGCGACCGTCGTCTTCGGTGCCTTGCTGGCGAGCGCGACCTCGCTCGCGCTGGCGCGTGGCGAGATCCGGTTGCTTCGGCTCGGCTACTTCTCGCTCCTCCTCGTCGGCCTGCCCGGCCTGATCCTGATGCGGCTCGCCGGGGAGTGGCTCTACCGGCTGCAGAACTGGGACGAACTGCCGGAACAGATTGACGAGCCGGCCTGGCTCGGCATCGGCTTCGTCGTCGCCGACTGGGGTGGACTCCTCTTCCTCTTGGCGCTCGCGCTCGGCGGGGTCGGCGTCTACCGCCTACGCAACGGCAAAAGAGGCGCCGGTCTCCTCAAGGCGACGATGGTCATCGCGCTCATCCTCGTCGTCGCCTACGTCGTCGCCGTATGGGCGATGACCGGCAAGCCCAACTAGTTCGAAAGGAACCTCGGCACGCCGAGCGCGACCGGCCAGTGGGCACGCTCGCCGCCCGCTTTCCCGCGGGGCTAAGCCGCCCGCGGTTTCCTACCCCGTTCGACTGTCTCGTCGACCCGACCTGCCAGCAGTTGTCGGTACGACACTCGCGACAAGCGCCGTCCGCACCCTTCCTATTCTCTGCTCCTCCGGTGCGATCACCGCTCTGAACCCCTACCGCGACATCACCACGACCGGCCAAGCGCGGCGACGTCGGGCTCGACGCCGCCCACCCCGCAGCGTGTTCGAGAGGGGGCAGTAACGTCCGGCGAGCTCGGCCAGCCTGGCGAAGCTGAGGCTCGTCTAACGCGTCCGCGGCTACCTCGAGTTGAGAGCGCCGGACCGTCGGCGTTCTGCCTCCGAGAATTGACGTTGGACTGGATGCGCCCGCCGGTCAACGTCGTCAGGGCAATCCGGACGTAGTCGAATCACCTGCCGAATCATCCGCCCCGCGCACGGGATCGGTGACCGTCCCCCGTGCGTGTTGCGAGCCAGATCGTGTTGCCCGCTGCTCGAGGCCGCGCAGTAGGAGGTGGAAGTAGACGAGGCCGGCGTCGGGTGCCCAGCTTGCGAGCGCGGCGCGCGGGTCATCGCCGCGGCCAGCGGCGGCGAGGAAGGAGCGAAGGCCGTTCAGCGCACCGACGTCGCTCTGGGGGAAGACGTGCAACCGACCCAGCCCGCGCAGCAGGACGTAGTCTGCACTCCAGCTTCCTATGCCGCGTTGCCGGACGAGCGCTTCGGCGACCGCCGCGTCGTCCAGGTGTTCGAGCGCTTTGAGCTTGAGCTCCCCGGTAGACGCGACTCGGGCGAGCTCGAGGATCGTCTCGGCTTTGCGCTCGCTGAAACCGAGCGTGCGGATCGCGGATCGCGACAGGCGAAGAATGTCTGTCGGCCTCGGAAAGGTGTGCAGAGCGCCGGTCGGTACTCCGGCGATCGCGGCGAGCCGGCTGAGGAGCGTCAGTCCCGCGGCGAGCGAGAGTTGCTGGCAGGCGACAGCGTTGAGCAGGCACTCGAAGATTGACGGGAAGCGTGGGGGCTTGACGCCCTTGTACCGTTCGGCGAGCTCGCTGAGCGCGCTGTCGCGGGCGGAGCGTGCATAGAAGTCGGAGAGGTCGAGGTCGAGCCCGAGGAGCCTCGCCAAGGTGGAGCGTACGGCGGACTCGGCGGAACTCGCTGCGTGCGGCCCGGCCAGGAAGACCTCGAGTCGCGGCGCGCTCGCGCGCTCGACCTGCGTCACGGCCAACTCGAGTGGTGTGCCGTTGACGAGCAGCGCACGACGGTAGGTGTGCCCGTCCCAAGTGTCAATCCGGTTCTGCTCGCGTCTGCGCAGTGCCCAGACGGTGAGGTCGAGTCGGAACGGCGCCCGCGGGAGCAGCTCGAACCGGCGCCTCATCGGGCGGCGCGAGCGGATCGCGGTCTCCATCGTCAGTGCTCGTCCCCTCCGGCGGCGGCCGCCTCGAGTTGCGCGAGCGCCGCGGGCTCGCAGCAAGGGAGGTGCGGGCGCAACGGCACGTTGGCGCTCACGGGCCCGGCGAATCCTCCCCGGCGGAGGGTGCTCCGTAGGTGAGCATGCGGCCCCAGGTGTCCTGGGTGCCCCAGATGCCCGCGCGCAAGCACTCGAGCTGCACGATCTGGCTATGGTCGACGAACAGGTTGACGTCGATCCCGTAGTTCTTGACGTACCAGGAAAAGACGTCCGGCTCGGCCGCCTCGAACATCACACGGTCGAGCCCGAGCTCCGAGACGATGCGGGCGACGACGTCGGTGCGCCATTCGCGCACCTGCTCGGTGATTCCCTCCGACTCGATCATGATCATGTGCGCGCCGGCGTCGAGGTGGCGTCTGGCGAGCTCGATCGCCTGTCCGACGTCGCGTGTGCCCTCGGCTTCGAGCGCCTCGACGCTGGAGGTCCCGCCGGCACCGAACTGGATCCCCACCTCCGGCTTCGGCTTCAGACCCGCCTGGCGCACCGCCTTCGTCAGGAGCACGAGGTCGTCGACGGGGAGCGTGACGAAGCCGCTCGAGATCTCGACGATGTCGAAGCCGAGCTCGCGGCACTCCTCTAGATAGCGCGCAACCGCGTCGCCGCGCTGGGCGAGCACGTACTCGAGGAAGCCGCCGGTGGACACCTCGACCTCGTGTTCGTGGCAGAGGTCGTTCAGGGCGCGGACTGCCTCTCGCGGCATCAGCGCGAACGAGCCGCCGGCGTACTTGAGCGTGTCGACATAGACGCCCATCGTCTCGAACACGTCCTCGAGGTAACGGCGCCCAACCGCGGTGTAGTAGGGGCCGCGTATCTCGGTGACGCCGCGGTTGCGCGGCTTGGGCGGGCGCTCGTTCAGGCACAGGAATGCGAACGCGCGGTCGGCTTGAGTCTCGGTGCTGGTCATCGAAGTGCTCCCTTCGTCGTCTCGCGCGCGCCCGCGCGCGCGAGGACCGTCGTCAGGTCGCGCGTCTCCAGCTCGTCGAGGACGGCGACCGTCTCGGCCAGCTCTGCCGCCAGCCCAGGATCGACCCATCCGGCGGCGAGCCGCTCGAATTTCTCCCGCACGCGCTCCCAGCTCATCGGGCGGGTGAGGAAGCCCTCGTAGTCGGACTTTTCCGCGGCGAGAGTCGCGCCGCCGGCCAGGCGGAGGCGTAGCCGGCAGGCGTGCTCGGCCGGAAAGCGCGCCGACAGGTCGGCGGCCGGCCGAACCTCGACCCGCCGCAGCAGCTCCTGCACATCTGCCCGTAGGATCCGCTCGGGCGCGAACTGCTCGGGCATGACCTGCCCATCGAGCAGCGCGACTGCGAGCAGATAGGGGAGGGAATGGTCGGCTTCCTCCTTCGTGCGGATCTCCTTCTTCCCGCCCTCCTCGCCGCCGCCGATGATGTCGTAGGCGACCTGGAACGTGTCGAGCTCGACTCGCTCGACAGCGGCCGGGTCGAGCGCGTGCGCCTCGCGCAGGTCGAGCAGCGCCTCGATCGCCGACTGGGAGTGGATCTCCGCGTTGTAGCGCTTGAGAAACGTGCGCCGGACGCGCTCGAGGTCTTCGCTCTCCCAGTCGATCTCGAAGCGGCCGGCGATCGAGTCCATGAAGCCCTTGTTGCCTTCGAAGACTTCGTCCGGCCCCGTGATGCCGCGCGCGGCGAGGAAGGCTGCCTCGACGGCGCCGAAGGCGGTGAAGGGGTAGGCGAGCCCCTTCCATTGCGAGAGCGCCCCGGTGCGCGTCACGCGCAGTGCGTTTAGCGCCGTGCCGGCGATCGCGACTGCGTTCGCCGTCTCGGCCTCCTCGAGGCGCAGCGCCTTCGCGGCGCCGGCCGCGGCCGCGTATGCCCCTTGCGTGGTGTGGTCGAAGCCCTTCGCACGGACCGGGGCCTCGTCGGAGAGCCGGCACTGCACCTGGTAGGCGACGGCGAGCGCGGTGAGCAGCTCCCGTCCGGAGGCGGCCGCGTACTCGGCTGCCGAGAGCACGGGCGCGAGGTTGTCGCTGGGGTGGCAGGTCTCCCCGGGGGCGAAGTAGGAGTCGTTGAAGTCGAGGTAGCGGACGAGCGCCCCGTTGTAGAGCGCGGCGCGGTCGGGGGCCGTGCGGCCCCCGCCAATCAGGGTGCAGAGTGGGCGGCCGCCGAACTCCTCGAGCTGCAGGCGGGTCGCGGCGACGGGCGGTGCTTCGAGCGCGCCGAGCGCGCAGCCGAGCGCGTCGAGGAGGCGGATCTTCAGCTCGTGCCGCGCTGCCTCGGAGAGATCTTCCCAGGACCGTTCGACGACGAAGCTCGCCAGCCGCGCAACGACGGTCACTGTGAGCGCCTCCCCCTGCGCAGAATCTCAGCGAGTACGACCGCGTCGTTGTGCTCGGTGTCCCGCGCTGAGTAGACGAGCGTCAGCGTTCCCTCCCGCGCGCGCCGGCGTAGCTCCCGCAGCTTTCCCTCCTGGGACCCGAGCTCGTCGGTGTAACGGCGCCGAAACTCCTCGAAGCGGGCAGGATCGTGCCCGAACCAGCGCCGCAGCTCGGTGCTCGGCGCCAGCTCCCGCGCCCACTCGTCCAGGTGCGCCTTCGCGCGCGTAACCCCACGTGGCCAGATCCGGTCGATCAGAACGCGGTATCCGTCGGCCGCCGCGGCCGGCTCGTAGGAGCGCTTGAGACGGACGTCCACGACTTCCTAGCCCGACTTCTCCGCCGGCGCGCGAACGATCACGACCGGGCAGGCGGCATGGTGGGCACACTGCTGGCTCACGGAGCCCAGTAGCAGCCCGCTGAAGCCGCCGAGACCGCGCGATCCGACCACGAGCAGCTCGGCATCGCGCGACTCGTCAACGAGGACCGCCGACGGCGCCCCCTCCACCACGCGGCGCTCGATCTCAACGTCGCCCATGTCCGGCACGACCTCGTGCAGCGTCGCCTCCACGGCGGCTTCGGCGGCGTTGCGCAGGTCGTCGAGCTCCCCGCCGAGCTCGGGGTACGAGCCCGGGAGGAAGCTGGCGGCGACATAGCCGAGCTGCCAGGCGTGGACGACTCGCATACTCGCCTGCCGAAGCTTGGCCTCGCCGAGCGCGAAGCGGAGCGCTGCTTTCGCTCCCTCCGAGTGGTCGACGCCGATGACGATCACGCCCATCGTCTCCTCCTTCTCAATCTCTTGGCTGACTGCGGGAGCCCCATCACCGCTCCGCGTAGACGTTCTTGAGCGCGTCGCTGGGGCTCGGGTCGGTGCCGGCCTTCGCGAACTCGAGCGACGCGTCGACGACGCGCTGTGCTTCGGTCTCGAGCCGCGTCCAGTCCTCCTCGCTCAGCGCGAGTCGCTCGCGAAGGTTCTGGATCGGATCGCGCGTCTCCTGCAGCGTTCGGAGCTCGTTCTTGTCTCGGTACACCTCGGGATCGCCGATGTAGTGGCCGGTCAGGCGCTCCGTCTCGCAGAGCAGGAACACGGGGCCGTCACCGGCCCGCGCGTGCGCGAGCGCCTCGAGCGCGGCGAGGTGGACGGCCTCGACGTCCTGCCCGTCCACCCCTACCGCGTGCATCCCGTACGCGGCGGCTCGCTGGGTGAGGTCCTGGATCGGCTGGTGCTGCGACTGCGGCGTCGATTCGGACCAGCGGTTGTTCTCGCACACGAAGACGGCCGGGACTTGCCAGAGCTGGGCCAGATTCAGCGACTCGTGAAAGACGCCTGCGTTCGTCGCCCCGTCCCCGAAAAAGGCGACCCCGACTCGGCGCTCGCGCCTCATCTGGAAAGCCAGCGCCGCGCCGACGACTGCGGGAAGACCGCCGCCGACCACCGCGTTC
>JBOHAK010000548.1:0-4239 GCA_050697795.1 Gaiellaceae bacterium | reverse complement strand
ACCCGCTATAGGTGCCCTGGAAAGCCCGCTTGCCCCAGAACGCGAGATCCGAGTTGTAGATGCCGGAGCCCGCCCCGGTGAGCGGGACGACCCGCGGCGAGTAGCCCTGCGGCTTCATGTTCTTCGTATAGGTGAACGTGCTGACCGCGTCCTCGACCGTCTGCGCGCCCGCCGCGAGCGACAGCGACAGCGCTGCGACGGCGACGAGCGAGACGAGGACGCCCCTTACCGACATTCGCATCGACCTACCTCCCTGTGTGTCGCCCATCGGCGAACTTGGGCACCCGCAGGGAGCGAGCGGCGACGCGCTCCGCCTCGATCAGCAATGAGCGACCTGCCTGATCCCCTACCCTCGCCCCTGCGATTTCCACGCGGAGTGTCCTCTACCGGCAAAGGGAAAGTCAACAACCGATTCGCGACGGAGAAGCCGCCCGACGAGACGCCGGCGAATCGCAGGCACAGGAAAAGCCCTGTTCCCAGGGCTCTTTCAGTAACAGGACTGTGAGCAAGCGGTTACGGTGGGTTGGCCGAGGCTCACAAGCGATGAGTTCCGGCCTGCGAGCCGGTCTCATGCATGACAGCAAGGAGAAGGAGCACCAGATGGGCAAGTTGGTCGTGACCGAGTTCGTGTCGCTCGACGGCGTCATGCAGGCGCCCGGCGGCGAAGACTTCAAGTACCCCGGCTGGACCTTCGCGTTCGATCGCGGGGAGGACGGGAACCAGTTCAAGCTTCAGGAGACGCTCGAGAGCGAGGCGCTCTTGATCGGGCGTGTCACGTACGAGAGCTTCGCCGGCGCCTGGCCCTCGCGAGAGGACGAGTTCGCGGACAAGTTCAACAGCATGCCGAAGTACGTCGTCTCCTCGACCCTCGAAGACCCGGAGTGGAACAACACCACGGTCATCAAAGGCGACGCTGTGCAGGCGGCTTCCAAGCTCAAGGAGGACCTCGACGGCATCATTCAGGTGCCCGGGAGCCTCCGGCTCGTGCAGGCGCTGATCGAGAACGACGTCGTCGACGAGCTGCACCTGATGGTCTTCCCCGTCGTCCTCGGCACCGGACGGCGCCTCTTCGGCGAGATGAGCGAGAAGTCGGACTGGCGGCTCACCGAGGCGAAATCGGTTGGTCCGGACGGCGTGCTGGTCCTGATCTACGAGCGGGCCCGGTAGTTCAGAACGCAAAGTTATGCCACTAACATTGGGTAACGCGCTGTAAACCCCAAAGCTTGGGGGGACTCTTGTATCCAAACTTAATCTGCTAAGTTTGGATACAAGCAATGGCGACCAAACTTAGGGAACAGTCACGTCGAGGCCGGCTGGTCGAGCGCCACTGGGAGGCTCGGCCTGGAGCCCTCGACAGCCGCAGTGCGAGGCGCAGCTTCAGCTACCACGCCTACGTGCCGCAAGCGATCGCAGACGACCACTTTCTGCTCAGCTCACACGTCGCCGCTGCCGGGGCGAATGCGGAGAAGGCGTGTCGAGACCTGAACGAGGATCCGCCCGCGCTGGTCAACCTCGACGCGCTCGCCCGCCAGCTCCTGCGGGCCGAGTCGGTCGCCTCGTCCCGGATCGAGGGCCTCGTCCTCTCGCACCGGCGGCTTGCGAAGGCAGCGTTCTCGCACGACGCACGCGACCTGACCGCCCAAGCGGTGCTCGCCAACATCGCCGCGCTCGAGCGGGCCGTCGCGCTCGGGAGCGAGGTCGACGAACTCACCCGCGACCACCTGCTCGAGGTTCACCGGGTCCTCTTCGCCGGCAGCCGTGACGAGCACGTCGGTGGTCTGCTGCGCGAAGAGCAGAACTGGATCGGCGGCGCCGCATCGGGCCCGCGCAACGCGGAGTTCGTTCCACCGCCGCACGAGCTCGTTCCCGAGCTGCTCGACGACCTTTGCGCATTCTGCAACCGCGGAGACATCCCCGCCGTGATCCAGGCGGCGATCGCGCACGCGCAGTTCGAGACGATCCACCCTTTCCACGACGGCAACGGGCGCGTCGGAAGAGCCCTCATCCTGATCGTCTTCCGCCGACGTGGAGTCGCACCGCGATACGCGCCTCCCGTCAGCCTCGCCCTCGCGGGTGAGGCCGACCGCTACATCGCCGGCCTGACGAGCTGGCGCAACGGCGACGAGGAGGACTGGTACACGGTTTTCACCGACGCCGTCTACCGCGCCTCGACCGGAGCCCGCGCGTTCGCCGCCCATGTCGCGGAGCTGCAGGCCCGCTGGATCGAGCAGGCGGGCAATCCGCGCCGCAACTCCGGCCCATTGCGCCTCATCGAGCTGCTGCCGTCGCAGCCGATCATGAACGTGAAGACCGCCGCCGAGCTTCTCGCAGGCACAGAGGAGCGGGCGCGTCAGGCAATCGTCCGCCTCGAGCAGGCGGGGGTGCTCCAACAAACGACTGTCGGGCGGCGAAATCGCGCGTGGGAGTGCGTTGGCCTCTTCGACCTGCTCGACCGCTTCGAGCGCGAGCTCGGTCCCGCGGCGAGAACGCCACGACCGACACGCTGAACGCGCTCCTCTCGCCCGAGCGGCGCGTGCAGCGGCTGCTCCAGGCGCGAATGAGGGCCGGCGTCGGGTCCTGATGTCCGAGGTGCCGCCCTTCCACCCGTACGCGATCCTGGCCGCCCTCGAGCGCCAGCGGGTCGCCTACGTTGTGATCGGCGCCTTCGCCCGCGTCGTCCAGGGCGCCGAGGAGATCACCGACGGCATCGACATCGCCCCATCGCTCCGAGGCGTAAACCTGGTGCGGCCAGGCACTCGGCGACCTCGGGGCGCAACAAGTTGACGGCGAGGCGCTCACCCTCGACGAATCGGCGATTCGCAAGGAGCCGCTGATCGCCCTCCGCAGCCCAAGGGCGAGCTCAAGATCGTCCCCGAGCCGGTGGGTACCCGCGGCGGGTACGACGACCTGCGCCGCGCCGCGACGAGAGAGCCGATCGGCAAAGGTCTTCGCCCCTCGGTCGCCTCGACCGCCGACCTCGCCCGCATGCTCGCCGCCGCTGGCCGCGAAGCACAGCCTTCGAGGCCACGCCGGGCGACCGCGCCGAGCGGTTCCAAGGAGACCGCCGTCTGGCCCGTCGCGGGATGAACCTGACGAGTCGCCGGCGAATCGGGACCATAGAAAAAGCCCTGTTACCAGGGCTTTTTCCGTAGCAGGCCTGTAAGCCGGATTCTCGTAGAGCTCGTCCCAGCGGGGGCCCGCCGGCTGCCAAAGGAGGAGTTCATGCGAGAGGAAATGGCCGATTTCTTGCGGTTCTGCAGCGTCGAGCGCCGGTTGGCGCCGCTGACGTGCGCCGCGTACGAGCGCGACGTTTCGGCTTGTCTGGGTTACCTGGAGGGTCAGGGAATCGAGGACCTTGCCGACGTGCTTCCGATGCACCTGCGCGGTTTCCTTGCCGAGGACGCGAAGCGCCGGCCGGCGCCCTCGAGCCAGGCGCGGGCGACGGCGGCGCTCAAGTCCTTCTTCCACTTCCTCGTCGACGACGAGCGCCTCGACCGCGACCCGGCGCGGCCGCTGCGGACGCCGAAGAAGCGCGAGGCGCTCCCGGACGTGCTCACGATGGCCGAGCTCGAGCGGCTCCTCGCCGCCCCTGCGCGCGACGACCTCTGGGAGCGCCGCTTCCGGGGCAAGCCCGAGCGCGACCGCCTCCTGCTCGCACTGTTCGCCTACGCCGGCCTGCGGCGCAGCGAGCTTCTCGGCCTCGCCTGGGACGACGTCGAGCTCGCCCGACGGCTCCTGTACATCCGGCGGGCGAAGGGAGGCCGGCAACGCGTCGTGCCCATCCACCCCGCGCTCGTCCCGCTCTTCGTCGACTACTACGCGACGCGCCTGCCGCTGATCGAGCAGGCCGTGTTCGTCGGCGTCCAGGGCAAGCCGCTCAACTACACGCAGCTCGGACAGGTCTTCCGCCACTACGTGGAGGTGGCGGGCGTCGGCGAGCGGAAGCGCGTGACGCCGCACACGCTCCGTCACGTCTTCGCCTCCGAACTCCTTCGCGCCGGTGCCAACCTCCGCCAGGTGCAAGAGCTCCTCGGCCACAAGCACCTCGACTCGACGCAGCGCTATACGCGCGTTACAGCGCACGAGTTACGCGGCGCGATCAAGCGGTTGCACTGGGTTGGCTAGAGAAGCCCGCGTGTGACTGAAATGCTCCGGCGTGTGCCGGACATGAAGGCGCATGGGAGCGGGCGGAGCGTCGTGATCCAAACGCCTCAGCATGACCGGCGGGCCCGGTTTCGA
>JBOHAK010000547.1:0-2477 GCA_050697795.1 Gaiellaceae bacterium | reverse complement strand
CACCGAGGCCGTGACGCCGAACATTCGCGTGCGCGAGCTCGACGGCATGCCGGCTCGTGTCGGTCGCGTAGACCCGCGCGTTCGGTGTGGCTTCGGCGATTGCCACGGCGATCGCGCCGGTGCCCGTGCCGACGTCGACGACCCGGGCCGGCCGGGAGCCGATGACCTCCACGGCCGCGGCGACCAGCTGCTCGCTCGCCGGGCGCGGCGTCATCACGCTCCCGGGCGCGCTCAGCAAGCTGAGACCGTTGAACGTGACGTGACCCACGGCTCGTCCGTGTCGCCTCGGCCGTCGCTTCCTACGTTCGACCTGGAGCGCGACCGCCTGCGGGCTACGTGGAGTAGATCTCACGAAATCCCCAGTAGACGAGCAGCAGCACCGCGAGCAGCAGGGCCAAACACCAGAGCGTCGCCGTCACTTCCTGGGCGACGGAGCGAGCCTCCGGCTCCTCGCGCTTGTAGTTCTGTCTTGGGTCCACGACGCAGCTCAGACTGCGACTCGTGTCCGTCGCTCGCGCAGCGCGGCGACGCCGGCGACCAGGTACAGCCAGCGCTCGAGCAGCTCCTCGGCCAGCGTGTCGAGCTCGGGGGCGGCCTGTTCGAGCGCAGATCCGACCTCGCCCCAGTCGGCACCGGCGCGCTCGAGGAGACCCGCATAGCCGGGTACCGTGGCCCACCCGCCGAGATCGTCGAGCCGTACCTCGGGGTGGAACTGCAGCCCGTAGGCGTTCGCACCGAAGCGGAACGCCTGGTGCTCGTAGGCGATCGACCCGGCCAGCGGAATCGCGCGTCGCGGGAGCACGAAGGCGTCCTCGTGCCAGCCGAGCACTGGAAAACGTCCGGGCAGGCCGGCGAACAACGAGTCGTGCTTGCCGGCCTCGGTCAAAAGGACGTCGTGGACGACGAAACCACCCAGCGCGGTCGCCAGAAGCTGGCCCCCAAGGCAGATGCCGAGGAACGGCGCGTCGCGCCGGACGGCGTCGCGAATCCAGTGCCGTGCCTGGAGCAGTGCCACCTCGTGGGCGCCGAGGCTGCCGCCCAGCGCGATCGCGCCGTCGAACCCCGCCACATCCGGGAGCGGCGTCGGAGCGGTCGTCTCCAGCACCTCGTGGTCGACACCGGCCTCGTCGAGCAAGCTGGAGAAGACGCCGAGGCCCGTCTCGGGCTCGTGCTGGAGTACGGCGATCCGCAGGCTCATGCGGCCTTCCTCGCTGCCGGCTGCGGGCGGAGCAGCGGCCTGACGCCGAGGATCTCGAACGAGAGTGTCCCCCGAGGGGTCTCGACTTCTACCCTCTCGCCCACCCCCCGACCGGCAAGGGCGCGCCCGACCGGGGCGCCGACCGACACGCGTCCGTTGCCGACGTCGGACTCGATGGACCCGACCAGCTCGTACTCGGCGACCTCGCCGGCGGCGACGTCGCGTACACGCACGCAGCTGCCGATCCCGGCGATGTCGTCGGCCGCGGGCGCGACGATCCGTGCCGCCGCCACCTGCGTCTCGAGGGACGCGATCCTCCGCTCGAGCTGTGCTTGCTCTACGAACAGGTCGTACAGCGCCGGGTTGTCGGCAAGGTTGCCGTCCTCGCGTGCTTCGCGCAGGCGCTCGCTCACCCGACGGCGACCGTCCCTGCGAAGCGTCTCGAGCTCAGAGCGGAGCTGCTCGTAGCCTTCGGCCGTGACCAGCACTTCATCACTACCCACCCTCTCCGTAGCCACCGCGTTCATGTCGGTCTCCTCTCTGTCAGGAACTCGCGACGAGGGTCGCCTCTCACCGATCTTGGGTTCCGCCCGAGTCGGTCGCCATGGGGCGGAGGCCCCATTTCTCGCCCGCGAGGGCGCAGCCCGCGCGGAAACTGCTCGCCGCGAAGCGAGGTCGGCGCTAACGTCGCGGTATGGAGATTCGAGCGCTGTCTCTCTTCTGGCGGGTCTTCACGGTCAACGCGGGGCTCCTGGCCTTGATCGCGGTCGTGCTGCTCATCTCACCTTTGGAGATCAGCGCGCCGATCGCACTCGCCCAGGCGCTGATCGTCGTCGGCGGGCTCGTGGTCGCGGTGGTAGCGAACGCCCTGCTCCTGCGGCGGGCGGTAAGGCCGCTCGAGCGCCTTGCGCAGCGGATGGACTCAGTCGACCTGCTCCGCCCCGGCCAGCGACTGGAGGTCGGTCGGAGCGATGAGGTCGGCGATTTGGTGCGCGCCTTCAATCACATGCTCGACCGGCTCGAGACGGAGCGCCTCGAGAACGGTCGTCGGGTGCTGGCCGCACAGGAGGCCGAGCGCGTCGGGATCGCCCGCGACCTGCACGACGAGGTCGGCCAGCTGCTGACCGGAGTGCTTCTCCATCTCGACTCGATTGCCGCCACAGCGCCCGATCAGCGGGAGGAGATCGACGAGGCGAAGCAGGCCGTCCGCCAGGCGCTCGACGAGGTGCGGCGCATCTCGAGCGAGCTTCGCCCGGAGATGCTCGAGCACCTCGGGCTC
>JBOHAK010000546.1:0-1697 GCA_050697795.1 Gaiellaceae bacterium | reverse complement strand
CTGCTCGACCGCACGCCGCGCGGGCGTCATGAGGAAGGAGAGCTCGAGCACTGGCTCCGCCGGCACGACGAGTACGAGGCGGGCTAGGCGTCCGGGGCGGAGCTCGGTCGGCGAGGAGCAGCGAGTCCGGCGCTCGAACGACGACACCCAGCGTCGGGCGAAGATCCGCCAGCCGTTCTCTGTGCGTACGAACTGGTCGTGGTCTTCGCCGATGTCCATGGCACCGACGTGCCCGGCCCCTGGTACTGGTCGTCGAAGTAGACCCGCGACTTCCGGGTTCGCCCGAGGGCACACCTGTCCGGCCTCAGTCCGGGTACTCATCCTTCCGCCACGTGCGGGGCTCGTCGGGCGGCGCTTTGGGGGTCCGTTCGAGCAGGAAGTTGTAGTAGGGCACGACGAACGGGTCGGGCGCCGACACGGTGTAGGTGTGGTAGACGGTGCCGTTCTCGCGCGCGAACGCGATCCAGCTCGGGTTTTCGCGTAGCCCGTCCTTGAGTTCGGCCCCGATCTGGTGCGACCACTCCGTGAGCCAGTCGGGCGGGTTGTCGATCATCTGCTTCACCTCGGGGATCTGCTGCGCCTGCTCCTCGGTCAGCGCGAGGCCGAAGTCGAACGCAAAGTCGGTGTTGTAGGTCGAGACATACGGGAACTGCCAGCCCATCCGCTGCTTGTAGGCGGTGAGGCGCTCGATCGGCGCCCGCGAGAAGCAGATCAGGGTCACGTCGCGGTGGCTCAGGTGGATGAGCCCACCGTCGAGGCCATCCGCGAGACTGCTGCAGCCGGGGCAGGCACCGTTTTCGTAGGCGGGCCCGAACATGATGTTGTAGGCAAGGAGCTGTGAGCGGCCGTCGAACAACTCCGCGAGGGGCTTCTTGCCGTCCTCGGTGTCGAACTCGTACTCCTTCTCAACCGGCACCCAAGGAAGCTCGAGCCGCTTCTTCTTGATCTCCTGGTTGAGCTGCGCATGATCCGCCTCGAGCTTCGCGAGCTCGTCCCGGGTCGCCTGCCAATCCTCGCGGGTTCCGATCTTGTGCTCAGGCATCTCGTCTCCCTCCTCTCGACCGCAGCCCCTCCCAGTGGAAGCGACTCGGTCGGATGCTACTCCGACGCTACTCCGATCACGGAATGAGACCCCGGCTCCTCGGCAAACTCATCGCGGCAGGATGGGAATCACTGCGAAGACCGCACTCGCCGCGACGAGTAGTCGAACCGAAACCGGTGGCAAACGCCAGATGCCGAGAATCCCCGGAAACAAGCCAAAACCGTTGCCACCCGCTGGCGAACTCGACCTAAAAGACCTGCAATCCCTTGATTTCTGCGCGGTCTCGAAAACCGTTATCCGTCGTTAGGCGGATCGAGGGTTCGAATCCCTCCCCCTCCGCTTTCCAAGCCCTCCGGCGCAGACCTGTTGCCGGCGAGGTGAGCGGCGCGCTCCTATTCGATCGCCTCGCGTTCTGACCTTAAGGGGTGTACAGCTCAGCGGTCGCAGACGGCTCGGTGGAGCACTGCTTGGGACTGCAGGAGGAGATTCTCTCGCCGCCGACACTGAGGACCTGTCCGTTGGGAAGCAGGGCAACGGTGGAGCCCCCGACGAGGGGATACGCCATCGGGCCGGTCGCAGTCCACGTGCCGGTGGCGGGCGAGTAGACGTCGCCCGC
Source organism: Gaiellaceae bacterium (assembly GCA_050697795.1). Lineage (GTDB taxonomy): Bacteria > Actinomycetota > Thermoleophilia > Gaiellales > Gaiellaceae > JAIBJN01. The sequence goes on along the minus strand of JBOHAK010000546.1, from coordinate 39 downwards.
ATCGCCGCCCCCGGCGACGAGCACGCGTCCGTCCTGCAG
>JBOHAK010000545.1:0-2154 GCA_050697795.1 Gaiellaceae bacterium | reverse complement strand
GTCTACAGTCTAAACAGAGATAACGAGTATATTCAACATCTAGCTACATTTTTTCTAAACGTAGGGTATGTAGAGGAGAACGTCTATTGATCCTGAAGCTTACTCAATGCTATTTTACAGTGAGGTGCACAAACCAACGAGTAGATAAATCTCGTCAAAAAAGGAATAACAATAAGATTTGTGAGACGGGTATACGTATAATAAATAATAGTTGAGGCTTAAGTTGAACGTTGTCCGATACTGTAGAAGCGCAGTAACAACAAGTTTTTGCGTCATTGAGGACAGTGGTAGCAGAAGAAGAGAGGCTAGACAAGGAAGCAACTTCACATAGTGACAGTCGATAGTTTTAGGCTCTCACTTCAGTTCTGGCATTAACAAGAAATATTCTGATGAGTCAGTTAGCCAGACAAAAAAGGAGGGTATTTAGACATTAATCCATAATTATTGTCCCATCATCCCCATCATTCCATCCGCCATTTTTTCGCCCATCATTGGAAAACATATGTTCATGCTCATTATATGTTCCATCTCTGCCTCAGTCATGTTATCTCCCATCCCCATCATTCCGTTCATCCCATCCATGCCGCCACCTGACATCATCATCTGTTGCCTCATCATATCCATCATCATGTTCTGAGTCGCATTATCGCCTCCCATCCCATCATTGGCTGAATCACCATCTGCTGAACCAAACATGCCGAATATTGATCCAAGTAATTCATTGGGGGAAGTACACGTCATCGGCATGATGAATACTCCCATGTTAAATGGCATACTCGACATGTTGGCACTTTCACTGCCCATCATGCCCTCACCCATCATCATCATGTTTTCATTATCCGTTTCATTACTGCCGCCGTATCTAGAAATCAAATCCATAAGATCATTTTCTGTCGTCTGACCGATTGCTACTGACACGAAGGGTGAGAAAAAGGACCCAACGATTGCGGTAACAGCCAACGCCGAATACAACAAACCTGCACTTGGTTTATTCATCATCCATAAATTGGTGATGTCTTACTTAAGGAATAGCTATAGTTTATGACATGATGATTTGTCCGATGCATTCAGGATGAGTCTGCAGTTCTGGACCTGATGCTTTTGCTTGCAGCCTTAGGAAATCCGAAAGGTTAAATGTGTTCTTTCTGAGTGCTATCCGATTATGTCGCTTAATACGTTTGCGAGAGGTTTTCCTGAACAGACAATCGAGCAGGCGATCGCAAGTATTCCTTTTTTTATTAGACAATGTCGAAGTGATGAGGCAAGAAGGGCGTTTCATTACCAGAATCCAGAGGACTTCGTACTAGGTGTAACTATTGGAAGTATCGTGACTTCTTTCGAAACAGCTTTCAAGATTGCAAACGGTAGACACTTCAACCAAAATGAGATCTCAGAGATAAATAAAGTAATAAATGCCAAGATGCCTCGGATTTGTTCCGCCTTATTTGGGACACGATGACGTTGACATGATCCATAAATATATTTATGGTTTGGACTGAACTACAGTTTTGGCATTAGTTAGTTAGTCTGGTAGTAGACGCCAACTGTGGTACTCTACTTTTGCTTCTTGAATGCTGTTTTTGTCGTTATCGCTTTGCTTTATGAAGTCTGTAAAGTTTGTCCTATCCATTATGCTGTTACAGTGAATACATTCCCATTTCATCTCGTCTCGTCTCACTGTAAAGTACCAATAAAGCCAACATTGTTTATATAACCTTCTTCTATAGTTCTAAAACAATCTTTCATCTAGACGCTATGCTTTTCGGATGTCTTTGATGTTCTGGCAGTAAAGATTCAATATGGGTTTTTGTCCGGCTTAATAAACCAATATGCAAACGAGAAAATAATAGCTGCATATCCGAGAAAGGTAAGTATGAAGGATAAAGGGGCTATTCCTAATAGTATGGTGCATGCTGAAGAAGCAAACAGGATTATTACGATTGAGGGAAATCGGAACTTTTTTTTCTCCTTAGTTTCTATGTGGCTATCAGGTTTACGGCCAGTATATTCTAGTATGGTTAGGAAAATGAATATGCCTACGATAACAGAAGCGTCCACTTGAAGCAGCGTAGTGGGATCGATAGTTGTCATCTCCCGTCCTTGGTTGGGGTATCCAGCATTCTTGTTAAGTCTCTAGGCGTTACTAGTTAGGAT
>JBOHAK010000544.1:0-6843 GCA_050697795.1 Gaiellaceae bacterium | reverse complement strand
TACCGCGACGCCGTCCGAGCGCTCAAGCGCCACCTCTCCGACGCCGTCTACCGCCAGCTACGAGAAGACGCCGACCGTACGACACGCAGATCCACGCACAGCGTGGCGTTGACATAGGAGCTCACCGGAGGTGCGTGCTGCGTTGCCTGTTTGCGAAACGAGCAACGGCTCCGCCGTACAATAGCCGTACACCAGAAGCGCAGAAGGGCGTTTCCGACCGCAGATCATGCCCTATGCAAGAGTCTAGGAATCCCTGCTCAGAAGGGCCTTTCGGGCAAGATGCGTTGTCCGCGCAGACGCGCCTTCGCGCTTTGCCATGCAGAAGGTCGTGGGTTCGAGTCCCATCATCCGCTCTCGCGAGAGTTCCAAGTTCAGCTCCAAGAACCTTGCCGGCACGAGCGCTCCTGCGCACCCGAGACCGTCCACATCGCGGAGCAGCCGACCTGGTGGCAGCCCGCTTGGGTCGGCGGGCCCGCATCCGCGGACCTCAGACGCGGCCAGGCTCGCGCGCCTGATAAGGCTCGAGTGGCTCGTGGCCACCCATTCCCGGGAGTTCGTCCGCATCCGACGGCTCCGGAGCGGGTCGAACAGGCAAGCCTTCAGCTTTCCAGGCGCTGAAACCGCCGATGAGATCGGTTGCGCGACCGAAGCCGAGCTCACGGAGCGAAACAGCCGCGAAGCCCGACGAGAAGCCGTCGGCGCACATGAGGATGACCTCCCGCTCGAGGTCGCAAGCAGCAGGGTTGCGGAACTCGCAGTCGGGATCGACCCGCCATTCGAGCACCGATCGCGGGATGTGGATCGATCCCGGCACGACGCCGCGCTCGCGCCGGTCGTCGCTCGAACGGAGGTCGATGATGAGCGCGCCTTCCCGCACTGCCTCGAAGGCCTGGGTGGGCGTGCGCCGCGGTTCAATGCGCCGGCGCGCGGCCGCAAGCAATTCATCGACGTTGCGTCGCGTCGCCAGGTGGTCCGCAGAGCGGTCCCGCTCCGCCCACTGGGTCAACGCGACCCAAACCCCGCTTGCAGCCGTCAGCCCGGCGACAACCGCGATCGCACTGCCGGAGCCAGCCGCATCGGCGACAAACCCTGCGAAGAGCGCACCGATGACGAAGCCGAAGTCGCGCCAGAAGCGGTAGACGCCCACGACCTGCGCTCGCTCGACCGGTTGGACGGCGTCGGAGACTGCTGCGATCAGCGTGGGATAGACGAGCGCGGTCCCAAGACCGAGCAGAACTGCCGCACCAAGCGCCGGCGCGAAGGCGCCGCCGCCGGCCACGAGCAAGACGAGCGCGCCTGCCTGCGTGAGCATGCCGGCCACGATCAGCGGCTTGCGTCCAATGCGGTCCGAAAGCCAGCCGGTGAGCAGCTGACCGGCGCCCCAGACAGCCGGGTAGACGGCCGCGACGATACCGATCTGCGTGGTGCTCGCGCCGTGGGCGGCGAGGTAAAGAGGAGCCAGCCCCCAGGCGAGCGCGTCGTTCAGGTTGTTGACGAGGCCGGCCTGCGAGCAGGCACGCAGCGTCGGGTGGTGAAGTGTCGCGCGCGCGAAGGCCGAGCGAAGGGTCCGGGCTACGGGGGCTCCATGGGCGCGCTGCTCGCGCTCGACGTGTCCGGCGGTGTCGCGCACGAACAGGATCGAGATCGTGGTTCCCAGCACGGCGATGACGGCGCCGAGCGTCCACACGAGCGTGCGCGGCGCAAACGTGGCAGCGAGGGCGCCGGTGACCAAGGCCGTGATCGCGACGCCGAGGTAGCCCGCGGACTCGTTGAAGCCGAGCGCGAGGCCGCGCCGCCGCGGACCGACGAGGTCGATCTTCATCACGACTGTCATCGACCAGGCGAGCCCCTGGTTGGCGCCGAGCAAGAGGTTGGCGGCCACGATCCAGCCCCAGCTGGGCGCGAGCGCGATCAGGAGCGGCACGGGAAGGGCGAGTAGCCACCCGATCACCAAGAGGCGCTTGCGCCCAACGCGGTCAGCGAGCCCGCCGGCAGCCAGGTTCGAGAGCGCCTTGGCGATCCCGAAGGCGACGACGAAGCTGAGGATCGCGCTCTTGGAGGCGAGGTCGAAGTCACGCTCGCCCACAAGCGGGAGCACGCTCCGCTCGAGTCCGACCATGGCGCCGACGAAGGCGTTGAGGCCGACGAGGAGGGCGAACTGGCCGGCGTTCTCCCGAAGCCCGAGGCGGGCAGCCGCCGCGGTCATGTCCTTGTCGCGACTACTCCGCGGCGATTCGCGTCGACGATCTCCCGCTGGTTCGCGGGAGCAGGCGGCAGGTCGACGAGCAGCGCTTTGGCGAAGCTCGCCGCGTCCGAGTGGGCGAGTGCCGCGTTGTGGTGGCGCTCGAAACCGATGCTCGAGAATGGGTTGCTCGAAAGCCCGCGTCCGCAGACGGAGCCGCCGTAGTGGCTCGGATAGACGAGCACGCGGTCGGGGAGCTCGAGCAGGAGCTCGATCGAGGCGTACAGCGCTTTCGCCGCCGGCTCCGGATCGCCGCCCAGGTGCAGGTCGGGGCGACCCACGTCGCCGACGAGGAGCGAATCGCCGGTGAAGACGAGCCAGGGCTCGTCCGTACCCCGGCGCCTGTCGGCGACGACGTAGGCGTTGTGCGCCGGGGCGTGGCCGGGCGTCGCGAGCGCTCGCACGAGCGTGTTCCCGAGCTCGATGACCTCACCGTCACCGACCGAGACGTGCTCGAAGTCGACCGTAGCCCCAGCCGGCAGATACGCGGTCGCCCCGGCCTCGACGAGCGCGGGCAGCCCGGAGACGTGATCGGCCTGCACGTGCGTTTCGAAGACGGCACCGATCGGCGCACCGAGACGCCTGGTTTCCTCGAGGTACTCGTCGACGAGGTCGGCGTGCGGATCGACGACGGCGAGCCGGCGGTGCGAGAGGCAGCCGAACAGGTAGCTCGCGCAGGCGGTGGGCGCAAAGAGAAACGGCCGGAGGACCATCCTTGCCACACACGCTACGACGCGGCCCTAGTATTGGGCAAGGCGAATCTTCCGATACCGCTCATCGTCGTGACCGATACATCGCTCTCGCTCCTCTGGGACACCACTCGCCTCCGTTTGCTCGTCGAGATCGAGCGGCAAGGGACCGTTTCGGCGGCGGCGCGGAGTATCGGCATCGGTCAGCCGACCGCGAGCGAACACCTGCGGCTGCTCGAGGCGGCAGCCGGGCAGCGTCTCGTCGAGCGCAACGGACGTGGCAGCCGCCTCACCGAAGCGGGCAGCCTGCTCGCCTCACGTGCGCGCGAGGCGCTCGCGGCCCTGCAAGCGGGCGAGGAAGAGCTTGGTGCGCTCGCCGGCCTCGAGGCCGGAACGATCCACATTGGCGCATCTACTACGCCGGGCGTCTACCTGCTGCCGGACACGCTCGGCTGCTTCAGACGCGACCACCCGCACGTGGACGTCGAGGTCGAGATCGCCTCGACGGACGAGATGATCGAACGCCTGCTTTCCGGGCGCGTGCAGCTCGCCCTCGTCGGGGAGACGCAGGTGGATGAGCGAATCGAGCTCACGCCGTTCCTCGCGGACGAGATCGTCGGCATCGCCAAACCGGGCGTGCTCCCGATCAAGGCCGGACGGATCAAGCCGGACGCGCTCGTCGATCAGACGCTGCTTGTCCGCGAGGCCGGCTCGAGCACCCGCCAGACCGCGGAGCGCTCTCTGGCTCACCTGAGGGTGCGTCCGAAGCGGGTGTGGGAGCTCGATTCGAGCGAGGCAATCAAGCGCGCCGCGCGCGAGGGACTCGGAATTGCCTTCCTTTCGCGCTATGCGGTCGCCGAGGAGATCGAGCGCGGCGAGCTCGCGAGCTTCCGTCTCCGAGGAGAGCCGAAGATCGAGCGACGACTCCATATCGCGCGGCTCTCACGTCGGCCGCTGAGCCCGAGTGAGCATGGCTTCATCACCACTCTCACGCGCTGCTGCGCGAAGAACGCTGAGCTCGCCGCCGCCTGCGTTGCTTAGCGCGGCGCTCCAATCCTTCGTCGAGGCGCATCTCCCTCGTTCGCCCGCCCGCGTGCTCGAGGTGGGTTGCGGGCAGGGCGACCTCGCCCGTGCTCTCGCCGCTTCGGGCCACGACGTTGTCGCCATCGACCCGGATGCACCCGAGGGCGACCTCTTCCAGGCCGTCTCACTCGAGGAGTTCGTTGCTGACGAGACCTTCGACGCCGTCGTCGCCAGCCGCGCCCTCCATCACATACCTGACCTGCCGAACTCGGTTGCCAGGATTGCAGGCCTCCTGCGCGAGAGAGGTCGATTCATCCTCGACGAGCACGCGTGCGATCGTCTCGACGGACAGACGGCCCTCTGGTACTTCCTACAACGGGCTGGCGATCCCGATGCCCCGAGCTCACTCGAGGCCTGCCGCGCTGACTGGGAAGCCGATCACCGCGACCTGCACGGCTACGCGGCAATGCGCAAGGAACTCGATCGACACTTCACGGCGCGTTTCTTCACCTGGATGCCGTACCTGTACGGAGAACTCGCGAAGGTGAAGGCGGAACAGGAGCGCGTTCTAATCGAGGAGGGTGCGATCCAGGCGATGGGCTTTCGTTACGTCGGCGAGCCCAAGGCACCAAACTCGGACTGATTCCTAGAACCGTCGGTGAGGTGGTCGAGGATGCTCGGCGGAACGCGGGGTCTGGGGCAGCGCGGATCGGCGCCTGGGTGGATTCGAACGTTCGTCCCGCAGATGCAGAAGCAGCGCCCGGCCGTCTCAGCCGACTTGGTCGTGCTTAGCCGGCGACCGTCTCGTACAGCTCGGCGAGGCGGTGGATGTTTGCCTCCATCGTGAGCTCGAGGCGCGCGGCTGCGACGCGACGGCGGAGTTCGACCACGTCCACCGTCGCGAGCCGTCCGCCGAGGTCATCGAGCGTCGCAAGGCTCAGGCCGAGGCAGCCGTCGCCAACCAGCCGCGAGAGCGCGCGGTGCCGAAGCGTCAGTACGGGCAGGCCGCAGCCGAGATACTCGTAAGCCTTGTTCGGGAGGCAGGTGTCGAGATGGGCCCCGTTCAGCGCCGAGTTGAAGCCGGCCCAGCCGAAGTCGTACTCCGGCAGCGAAGCGAGCAGCCGCGGCGGCGGAAGCGTCGCGTGCGCGCGCAAGCCGGTCAGTCCGGCAGCGAGCTCTGCGTACGCGGGCACGTGACGTGACGGGTAGACGTCGAGATAGAGGCCCGCGCTCACGATCGCGCGAAAGATCTCGCGCAGGTCGTAGTGGCCGCCGTTCGTCGAGAGGGTTCCTTGGTAGACGAGGCGTGGAGGGTGGCCGTTCCGGCGCTCGGCGGGCGGCAACACCGGCGGCAGGTCGCGCCGCAGCGCGTAGTTCGGGAACACGAGCATCGGCGTCGTCGGGCGGTAGCGCGCACGGACCTCCTCCAGGAGCTCCTCCGAGACCGCCACCAGCGCCGAGCTTTCCTCGACCGCGAGTTGCTCGAGGGCGAGCGGCTCGCGCGGCTCCGGGAAGCCGTGCTCGTAGGGTGTCTGCCTGAGGCTCTGGAGATCGTGGATGTCGTGGACGACCGGCACACGGCCGGCGAAGATCTCGAGCGCGATCGCGGTCAGGGAGTCCGGCAGGTTGTGGCTGTGAATCAGGTCGGGGCGAAACTCTCGGCCGGCGTCCCGCAGGCCCCTGATCGGCTCCGAGCCGAGATCCCACCAGCCCTCGAAGAGCTCGTCACCCGAGCCGTACCAGCCGCTCAGCGTCTTGCCCTGGTAGGCGAAGCCGAGCTGGATCCTCGGGTAGGCGGCGCGCAACGCGGCGGCGTACTTGAGCGCGCGCACGCAAGGCTGCTGCTGCAGGAACAGGATGCGCATCAGCGGCTCTTGGTCGGGCGTGCGGGATTGCCGACGGCGATGCAGTTCGGCTCGAGCTCGCCGACGACCACGCTCCCAGCTCCGACGACGCAGCCGACCCCGACGCGCGCGCCCGGGAGGATGCAGACGCCCATCCCGATCCAGCAGTCGGCGCCGATCTCGACCGGCCGCTCCGTCCAGTGCTGGTCGACGATCGGCCGCTCCGGGGCCATCTCGTGGTTGGCCGTGTGGATCAAGGCGTAGGGGCCGATGATCGTCCGGTCTCCGATCCGAAGGCCGCCGAAGCCGTTCACGTAGCAGCCGTAGTTGAAGCCGACCCGCTCGCCGAGCTCGATCCGGTCGCCGTTCAGCCAGACGATCAGGTCGAGGTAGAAGCAGCCCTCGCCGACCCGCTTCGCGTCGTGCGGGCGGAAGGGAATCACACGCTTCGAGCGCTCTGTGATCATCATCGGGAGCCCTCCCGGTCGCGGACGACGCCAGCCGGCAGGATTCTGCCGGGTTGCTGCCGGTCATGCGTGCGCGCCTAACGGCAGACTGTGAGCGTGAGTCTGCCGTCCGGCTTTCGTTTTCGACCGGTGCGGGACGAGGATGCCGCCCCGGTGACGGCCTTTGCGAACGACGAGACTGAAGCGTTCATCGGCGCGCGCGTCGTGTCTCGCGACTGGTTGCTGCGACAGTGGACGGCACCGTCGGTCGATCGCGAGAACGATGTTGCCGTGGTGGAGGCGCCTGACGGCCGCCTCTGTGCTTGCCTGACGCTGGAAGCGGACCCGCCCTACACGAGCGTGTTCGCCCTGGGAATCGTTGCGCTTCCCTATCACGGGCGCGGGATCGGCGCCGCCCTCGTGGCCGAAAACGAACTGCGCGCGGAGCGCTTCGTCGCGCTCGCCGATCCCAGCCGGCGCGTTGTCATTCACGCCGCCACACTCGCCGACGAACCGCGCGTGAGCGGGCTCCTCTCCGCGCGCGGGTACCGCGAGGTGCGCCGAACCCAGCTCATGCGGATCGACTTCGTCCGCGAGCC
>JBOHAK010000543.1:0-12362 GCA_050697795.1 Gaiellaceae bacterium | reverse complement strand
GACCGGCCTGGGAAGTGCAGCATGATGCGGCGCCGTGTTTTCTTGTTCGGCCACCGCCGGATGAGGCCGGTCGAGGGAAGCCCCGGCTAGCTCAAGAACCGGAACGTCTTCGGCCGTGAGAAGGGAGAGAACGGGGCGGGGCCGGCTGCCCGCCCCACCCCGTCTCTCACCTCACGCTGTGGAGCCGGAACCTAGAAGTTCCCGCGGATCTCGCCGCCCGGGAGATCGCCCGGGCCCGTGCCAGTGGGAGGAACGCCGTCGTTCGTGTGCACGTTGACGTACGCGTTCTCCGAGTTCAGAGCATCGATGAGCGCCGAGAACGGCTGGCCGGCGAGCGGCCCGACGAGGTTCGCCGCCGTGATCGTGCCCTCTGCGAGCACGCCGTTCGCCGTCCCTCCTCCGGGCGCAGCGGGCCCGAAGAGGAACGCGACCACGGGGCCGTTCACGCCCGGCGGACCGATGTGGATGTGCGCTGCGACCGGATTGTCCAGGTTGGCGACGATCAGCCTGTAGTCGAGCGCCGTGCCGTCCGGGCTCAGCCGGAAGATCGCCTGCCCGGCCCCCTGTGAGGCGTTGGCCGGCACCTCCGTCTCGCCGTTCAAGTGCACCGAGTAGTTTCGGTTCTCTCCGGCCGACGCCAGTCCGGCTAACGCGAGCAGCAGCAGCAAGGCAGCGCCTACGCCCAAGACCTTCCGCATGTGTACTTCCCCTTTCTCCCGTGCGGATACACGAATGGCAAGGGACTGTAACCCGCCTCAGCGTCTCGGCCAAGGCTAGATTTCCGGCGCGGGTAGTGAGCCCGGGCGGCTGAGCGACCGCTCCCGCGCCTTGAGCGGGCGAGCACGGCATGGGCCTCTCGAACGCCGGCCCGCCCGAGCTAGGTCTCGAGAATGATGGCGACCGGGCCGTCGTTGCCGAGCTCGACCGACATGCGCGCGTCGGTCGAGGTAAGCGGGGAGGACGAAGGCGCCTGCGTGGGGAGCGTCCGAACCGGTCGGCACTTGACGGACCCGTCTGCTGTGGTACAAGAAACGGCTTAGCCCAGTACCGGGACTCAGCGCCGAGGACGCGCTGCCTCACCGCAGTTGTGCTGAGCACCGGGCTAATCGACCTGAGGGGGTCAAGATGTACAGAGGAGCTTTTGCCGTGCTGGCCGCGTTGCTCTTGGCGGTCAGCGGCGTGGTCGCGTCGGCATCGACGTCCAGGGTCACGAGCCAGCCCAACGGAGACCTCGGGCTGCTGGTGAGCGTCGGCTGCGGCGGGACGGACCGTGACAAGGACGGCGACTTCAACACTTGCACGAACGGAGACACAGCGTCGATGCTCGCGTCGGTCGACAACCGGACGGACGCCGCCCAGACGATCCGCCTCGAATGGGTGTTCGACGGTCCGGGGACGGAGTTCGACCGGACGTTCGTGGAGGAGACCCTGATCCAGGCCCGCGACCTCGACAACGTCTTCGACGAGCTCCGAGTGAAGAAGGGGACGCCGCTCGGCGTCTACACCCTGACCGTCACGGCGTCGGGCTCCGAGACCGCAAGCACCAGCGCCACCTTCACCGTCCATTCGAAGAACGGGAAGTAAGGACGGGGAAATGGCTGGAGGCCGGTCTCGCCGGCCTCCAGCCACCCTCCCTGTGGCCAGCGCGCCGCAGCTCGGCTACGCACCGTGGAGGCGACGGCCGGCGCTACCGTCGAGGTGTGCAGAAGCTGGCGGATCGGCTGCCGAGTGCCGCGACGGCGCTGCGTGTCGCCCTAGCACTCTTCGTCGTCGCCTGGATCCTCGGCCCGTACGAGCTGCGGTCGGCGGTGCCCGTCTGGGTCGCGTTCCTGATCGCGCTCGGGCTCGAGCTGAACTTCTTCGTCGGCGGCCTGGCTCGGGCTCCGGCTCCCGTCCCGGACCGCGGGCCGCAGGAGATCGACCGTGAGCTCTACGGCTACGTCTACGACCCGGCCGAGGACGACGAAGCGGCGGAGGAAGACGAGGAGGAGCCAGAGGAGGCCTACCGGGAACGACGGGAGCTCTGGCCCCCCGTCCGCCGCTTCCTCGTCGGGCTCGGCGTCATCGGCGCGCTCGCGCTCGTCTTCTGGCTCGTCGAGAGCCGCACCGGGTGGGACGCGCTCGAGGTGAACAACCGGGCCGAGGCGGTGAGGCTCTTCTCGGAGGAAGCCTCGCGGATCGCCGAGAAGCCGGTCCGGATCCGCTGCGACGAGTCCGGAGAGTACGTCGGCGCCGTCCAGCACTCGGACGGCGTCGCCGCGGTCGGGGGCGACCTCGCCTACCTGACGCCTGAGCGCTGCCTCGACCTCTACCGGCTCGCGTTCGAGGACGAGGTGCGCGGAAGCCAGACCGGCCGCGCGCTCGCCGTGCTCGGACACGAGACGTGGCACCTGCGCGGGGTACGCGACGAGGGGGCAACCGAGTGCTACGGGCTGCAGTCCGGGGTCGAGCTCGGGCGGCGGCTCGGGCTCTCGGAGGACACGGCCCGGCAGCTGATGCGACAGCAGCTCGCCGAGAACGCCGGCCGGAGGGGAACGACCGCGGAGTACCTCGTACCGCCGGAGTGCCGCGACGGCGGCAGCCTCGACCTCGACCCGGGCAGCACGCGCTTCCCCTAGTCGTTGCGCCAGTCCTCGGCGGTCCGGGGACTGTTCCATCGGGCAGTGGAAGGCGCTGGCAATTCCTGCGACGGTCCAGAGGGCGCCGGGCGGTCCGGCGCGCCTGGTCGGTCCCGCCTTGAGGTCGGGGCCGTCTTTGCGGTAGGGGAGGGAAAGGAGAACGACTTTGGAGCGCAGGAAGAGAGGTCTGCGGCTGCTCCTGCTTGCGGCGGTGGTTCTCGTCGGAACGCTCGTCGTCGCACCCGCGGCGTCGGCGTGGACGGTGACCATGAACGCGAACCCGTCCTTCAAGCGGACATACGACTGGAAGATCGAGAAGAGCGTGAGCCAGTCCTCGGTCACGCTCGAGCAGGGCGAGTCCAAGCAGGTGACGTACTCCGTCACGGTCACGAACACCGGCTTCACGGATAGTGACTGGGCCGTCTCCGGCAACGTCAACATGACGGCCGGCGACGACGCCATTACGGTCGCCACCGTCGACGTCATCATCGTGCCGGGTGCCATCGGCGCGACGGAGAACTGCACGCCGGCGCTTCCGTTCAACCTCGGGGGCGGCGCGCTGAACTGCTCGTACAGCGCCTCGCTGCCGAACGGCGATCCTCGGACGGCGCAGATGCACGCCACCACCACCGACGGCGGTGGGCGCTTCCTCCAGACCCCGTTCAGCTTCTCGAACGCGGCGATGACGGAGGTCGACGAGTGCGTGCTGGTCACCGACTCGCAGGCCGGAACGCTCGGCACCGTGTGCGTCGGCGACTCGCCGAAGACGTTCACGTACACGAAGACGATCGGCCCCTTCTCGGAGTGCGGGCCGCGCACCATCGACAACACCGCGGTCTTCACGACGAACGACACCGGCGCGACCGGCTCCGACAGCGCGAGCGTCGACGTCGACGTCGTCTGCCGGCCGCCGGTCGGCGGCGAGGGCTGCACGCCGGGGTACTGGAAGAATCACCCGGAGGACTGGGCCGGCTTCACGACCGGCCAGTCGCTGGAGTCCGTGTTCGATGTGCCCGACTCGCTCGGACTCGACTCGGTCAGCCTCCATTCGGCGCTCAGCTTCGGAGGCGGACCCGGCACGCTCGGTGCGTCGCAGATCCTGCTGCGGGCATCCGTGGCAGCGTTGCTCAACTCGGCCAGCTCGGGTGTCGACTACCCGCTCACGACGGCGCAGGTAATCGCCCAAGTGAACGCGGCTCTGGCGACCTTGGATCGCCCCACGATCCTGGCTCTGGCCACTGACCTCGACAACAAGAACAACGGCGGTTGCACGCTGTAACGCGGTAACGGCCGAGGATAAGCAACAGGAACCCGCGGGCCAGAGCGATCTGGCCCGCCGGTCTTAACCCCGGCGGAGCCTGCAGAACTCGATGGGCCCGGGAACCGCTTGTGCGAAAGGCCTCAAGTGGCCGTGACCCGCGGCCGATACAGGAAAAGCGGACACGAGGAGCACGGCCATCCCCGGAGGTAGCCGCAACCGCCGGGGTGAGAGAGCCGGCTCCTCGTTCCGTGTTTACGGCGGCGCGAGCGGGAGCGGCCGCGGCCTCAGGAAGCGGCTCGCGACCCCGCGGATCGTCGCGGTGCCGTAGGAGTGGCTCGGGTTCGACGTCGTGAAGACGGCGAGAGCGAGGCGCCGGCCGTCCCGCCGCAGGAGCGCGCCCTGGTGCGTGACCGCCCCGGTCCCGGACCCCCAGCCGCCCTTGAAGTGGATGCTCCACCGCGGCGGCTTCACGGGCGGGATGCCCCAGCGCTGCGACGGGACGATGCTCGAGAGCAGGTTGAGCGCGTAGGCTCGGTGGCGGGCGGGCACGAAGCTCCGGATCCGGTAGAAGAAGCGAGCCTGGTCGCGGGCGGTCATCTCGGAGAGGCCCCACGGCGAGCGCAGGCGGAAATGGAGCATGTTCGCGCGGTTCGCCAGCCGGTACATCGCCGCCGAGCCGACGATGGAGAGGACACGCGTGGCCGTGCCGTTGTCCGACCAGCGGATCATGGGCGCGAGCAGGCTGCGGTCGGAGCTCGTGAGGGCGCGCCCCCGCACCGACTGCCGGTTCAGGTAGGCGACCAGGAGCATCGCCTTGAGCATGCTGGCCGAGGGAGCGACGCGCCACGCGCGGTACCCGTGCAGCTTCCCGCGGTCGTCGACGAAGGCGAAGCTCTCGACGCCGGCACGGGTCTCGACGAAGCGGACGGCCGCGGCCTTGCGCTGGCTCCAGCTCTGGGCGCCGGCCGTCGAGGCCGCCGCGAGGGCGGCGAGCGCGACGACGAGCAGGAGGGCGATCCGGCTCTGCACGCGCGGCGATTGTAGCGCCGGGCCCCCGGGTAGAGAGAGGCGGTGACCGAGCACGTCGCACAGAGCCGCTGGGTGGAGCGAAGCGGGCGCTTCGGCCTCGCGACCAAGGGCTTCTCGTACATCCTCGTGGCCGTCATCGCCCTCAAGGTCGCCGTGGGAGGCGGCGGCCAGACCGAGAGCCGCGAGGGCGCGCTGAAGACGCTCGCGGACGAGCCGTTCGGCTGGCTCCTCCTCGTGCTCGTGGCGATCGGCTTCGCGAGCTACGCGATCTGGCGCTTCGCCGTGGCGATCTTCGACCGCGACGACGAGGGGGACGATCCGAAGGGGATCGGCAAGCGGCTGGGCGACTTCGGCAAGGGCGTCCTCTACGCCGCTCTCGCCGTCATCACGTTCTCGATCGTCGTCGGCGCGGACGGAGGGGGAGGCTCCGGCGAGGAGGACGAGGCGACGGCCGCCGCCCTCGACCTGCCGCTGGGACGGTGGATCGTGGGCGCGATCGGCGCCGCGATCGTCGGAGCCGGCCTCTTCAACGTCTACCGCGCGCTCTCCGGCTCCTTCCGCAAGGAGCTGCGGGAGGAGCGGATGAGCGGCACCGAGCAGGGCTGGTACACGGCGTTCGGCGTCGCCGGGCACCTCGCCCGCGGCGTCGTGTTCGGGCTGATCGGCATCTTCGTCGTGCGGGCGGCCTGGCAGTACGACCCGGACGAGGCCATCGGCCTGGACGGCGCGCTCGACAAGCTGGCCGGCGAGGCGTACGGAGCCTTCCTGCTCGGCGCGGTCGCGCTCGGCCTCGCCGCGTACGGCCTCTTCTGCCTCGTGCAGGCGCGCTACCGCGACGTCTGAGTCACACGACGCCTTCGAGAGCCGCGATCTCGCGACTGACCGCGAGGCGCTCGAGCGCGTCGGCCTCGATCTGGCGGACGCGCTCGCGCGTCACGCCGAGGCGGCGGCCGATCTCCTCCAGCGACGCCGGGTCGCGGTCCCCGTTCAGGCCGTAGCGGAGCTTCAGCACCTCGCGCTCCCGAGCGGGCAGGTGCGCGAGCGCGTCGTGGAGCGCCTCCTGCGCCAGGCTGACGGTGACCTCCTGCTCGGTCGACTCCTCCTCGCCGGCGACGAGATCCTGGAAGGTCGTCCCGCTCTCCTCGCCGATCGGCCGGTCGAGGCTCGTCACCGCGCGGGCGGCCTCGCGCACCTCCCGCACCTGGGTCGGCGTGATGCGCGCGGCCTCCGCCAGCT
The DNA here is from genome assembly GCA_050697795.1 of Gaiellaceae bacterium. Classification (GTDB taxonomy): domain Bacteria; phylum Actinomycetota; class Thermoleophilia; order Gaiellales; family Gaiellaceae; genus JAIBJN01. The sequence continues at coordinate 6,218 of JBOHAK010000543.1, read as the reverse complement.
CCTCGTCGGTCGGCGTCCGGCCGAGCTTCGGCGTGAGCTTGCGCTCCGCCCGGATGATCCGCTGCTCGCGCTCGACGATGTGGACGGGCACGCGGATCTCCCGCGACTTGTTCGCCACGCCGCGCTGCACGGCTTGGCGGATCCACCACGTCGCGTAGGTCGAGAACTTGAACCCCTTGCGCCAGTCGAACTTCTCCACGGCCCGGATGAGCCCGATGATCCCCTCCTGGACGAGGTCGAGGAGCGTGAGGCCGTGGCCCTGGTAGCGCTTCGCGATCGAGACGACGAGGCGGAGGTTCGAGTTGATCATCTGCTCCTTCGCCTGCGCGTCGCCGCGCTCCACGCGCTTGGCGAGCTCGACCTCCTGCTCCTTCGTCAGGAGCGGGTAGCGGCCGATCTCGTTCATGAAGAGCTGGAGCGCGTCCGTCGTCGCGACCGCGAGATCGCCGTTCACGTAGGTCGACGTCTTCTCCGTCTCCCGCGCGCAGTTGTCGCGGAGCTCGACCCCGCGCCGCTCGATCTCCTCGTAGAGATCCTCGATCTCCGCCTCGTCGAGGCCGAGCGTGTCCACGAGGGCGTCGACCTCGGAGTACTCGAGACACTCGTTCTCCTCGCCGCGCTCGAGGAGGGTCTGGAGCTGTGCGTCCATACTCGATCGTATCTCCGCGTCCGATGCGGGCAAACCTCACGATACGTGCTGTCCGGCGGACGCGCTCCGTCGAACGTATGTTCTATAGTGGAGCCGGCCGATGCCGCGCGCCCAGTACCTCGAGGACACCTGCAAGACGGCGCTCAACCGCGTCCCCGACGCGAGCCGCGTGCCCTTCCGCTGGACCCTGAACCCGTACCGCGGGTGCACGCACAGCTGCCACTACTGCTTCGCGCGCGCGTTCCACACGTACCTCGACCTGGGGGTCGGCGAGGACTTCTCCACGAAGATCGTCGTGAAGACGAACGTTGCCGAGGTGCTGCGCCGCGAGCTCGCGTCGCCGAGCTGGAGCGGCGAGCCTGTCGCGATGGGCACCGCCACCGACCCCTACCAGCACTGCGAGGGGCGCTACCGGCTCACGCGCGGCGTGATCGAGGCGTTCGCCGACTTCGAGAACCCGCTCTCGATGCTCACGAAGTCGACGATGATCGCGCGGGACCTCGACGTCTACCGCCGCCTCGCCGAGGTCGCCGACGTCACGGTGTCCATGAGCGTGGGCATGCTGGACGAGCGGGTTCGCCGCGTCGTCGAGCCCGGCACGCCGCCGGGGCGCAAGCGGCTCGAGATCCTCGGGCGCTTCGCGGACGCGGGCATCCGCACCGGCGTCCTCGTCGCCCCCATCCTCCCGGGCCTGACCGACGACGACGAGCACCTCGACGAGGTGCTGGCCGCCTGCGCAGCAGCGGGGGTCGCCTACGCCTCGCCGATCGTCCTCCACGTGCGCCCCGGCATCCGCGACCACTTCATGCCCTGGGTGAAGCGCAGCTATCCGTGGCTCTACCCGCGCTACGTCGAGCTGTACGGGAAGCGGGCCTACGCGCCGAAGGCCTACCAGGAGGAGATCTCCGAGCGCTTCGCCCGCCTCCGCCTCAGGCACGGCATCGGGCCGTCGAGCTACCGGCCCGGGCGACCCGTGCCGGAGAGGCGCGGCGAGCAGCTAGCGTTGGCGGTCTGAGCGCCCGCATCCGCATCGGTACCTGCTCGTGGGCCGACGAGGCGCTCACGAAGCACTGGTACCCCAAGGACGTGAAGACCGCAGAGGCGCGCCTGCGCTACTACGCGGAGCGCTTCTCCACGGTCGAGGTCGACTCGACCTACTACCGCCTGCCGGACGAAGAGATGGTCTCCCGCTGGGAGGAGCGCACCCCGGACGGCTTCGTGATGCACGTGAAGGCGTTCGGGATGATGACGCGGCATCCCGTCCGGACCGAGCAGCTCCCGCCCGACCTGCGCGAGGGTGCGCCGGTCGACGACCGCGGCCGCGTCGACCGCCCGCCCCGCGAGCTGCGGGCGGAGGCCTTCGCCCGCTTCCACGCCGCCCTCGAGCCGCTGCGCAGCGCCGGGAAGCTGGGCGGCATCCTGCTCCAGTTCCCCTCGTACGTCGTGGCGAAGGACCTGTCGCGCGACTACCTGGCCTGGGCGGTCGAGCAGCTGCGCGGCGACCGTCCGCTCGTGGAGTTCCGCCACCGGAGCTGGCTCGACGAGGAGAACCGAGCGGAGACGCTCTCCTTCCTCGAGGAGCTGGGCGCGGCACACGTCGTCGTGGACGCTCCCAAGACCGAGGCGAAGAACCTCGTCCCAACGGTCGTCGCCGCCACGAGCCCGCTGGCCTACGTCCGCATGCACGGGCGCAACGCGGGCACCTGGAACGTGCGCGGAGGCAGCGCGAGCGACCGCTTCGACTACCTCTACTCGGAGGACGAGCTGCGCGAGTGGGCGGGCCCCCTGCGCGAGCTCGCCGAGAGCGCCGAGGAGGTCTACGTCCTCTTCAACAACAACCGCTGGAGCCGCACGGCGCGCGGGGAGCTGTCCGCCCAGGCGCCCGCCAATGCCCTGGTTCTGCAGGGAATCCTGACCGAGTCGGGGGTTCCAACGGCCTAGGTTCTCGTCTACCGTTCAAGTCGAACGGGGAAGGCGCCGATTGGAGCAGTGTGGGGAGCCGTCTAGGCACACATATCGTGTGGACCGTCGCGCTCAGCGCGGTCATCACGCTGCTCTCGCTCGCCCCGGCGATCCTGCCCGGCGACCGGCCGCTCGACCACCTGCCGGCCCCCCTGCCCGGAGCCCTGAAGGTCGGCGCGGTCGTCGCGGACGCGCTGACCGACGACGCCGACGAGGGCGGGCAGAAGCCCGCTCCCGAGGCGGCTCCGCCCGCTCCGGCCTCCCCTTCGCCGTCCTCCCCCTCGGCCGGCTCCGGCGTGCTCGCCGACGCGGCGTCCTCCCCCACGACGCCGCCGGCTCCCCCAGCTGCCCCGCCGAGCACCCGCGATCCAGATCCGCCGTCGGTCGGCGATCCGGGAACGCCGGGTGGACCGAGGCCGGGCCCGGGCACGGAGCCCCCGGAGGATCCGGACCCGGAGAAGCCTCCCAAGGGCGACGACGACGACGATGACAGGGACGACCACAAGGCGGACAAGGAGGAGCGCCGCCGGGAGAAGGCCGAGAAGCGCGAGGAGCGCAAGGCCGAGAAGCAGAAGCGCCGCGAGGAGAAGGCCGAGAAGCGCGAGGAGCGCAAGGCGGAGAAGCAGAAGCGCCGCCACGAGAAGGCCGAGAAGGGCGACGAGCGCAAGGCCGAGAAGCAGAAGTGCCGCAACGAGAAGGCCGACAAGCAGAAGCGCCGCCACGAGAAGGCCGAGAAACGCGACGAGCGCAAGGCCGAGAAGCAGAAGCGCCGCGACGAACGGCAGGACCGGCGCGACGGGAAGAAGTCGAAGAAGAAGGGCAAGAAGAACAGGCACGGGTAGGCCGCTCGTTAAGCTCCGGCGCGTGTCGGCCGAGCGAGCCTCCATCACGCACCGCGTTCGGCCTGCGGACGGGACCCCGGCCGGCGCGCTCGTCCTTATGCACGGCCGCGGCGCCGACGAGCTCGACCTGGCGCCGCTCCTCGACCTCCTCGACCCCGACCGGCGCCTGGTGGGTCTCCTGCCGCGCGGCCCGCTCTCGCTCCCGCCCGGCGGCGCGCACTGGTACGTCGTGCGCGAGATCGGCTACCCGGACGCGCCGACGTTCCTCGAAACCTTCGCCGCCACCTCGTCCTGGGCGGACGCCGCGCTCGAGGAGGCAGGCGTCGAGGCCGGGCGCACCGTCTTCGGCGGCTTCTCGCAGGGCGCCGTGATGTCGTACTCCCTCGGCCTCGCCGCCGCCCGGCCGCGCCCGGCCGGGATCGTCGCCATGAGCGGCTTCATCCCGCGGGTGGACGGCTTCGAGCTCGATCTGGAAAGCCGCGCGGGCCTTCCCGTCTCGATCTCGCACGGGACGCACGACCCCGTGATCGGCGTCGAGTTCGGGCGCGACGCGCGCGAGCGGCTCGAGGCCGCGGGCGCGGCGGTGCGCTACCGCGAGGACCCCGTCGCCCACCAGATCGCTCCCGCGGCGCTCGCCCAGGCCCGCACCGTGCTCGAGGCCGCGCTGCCCTGAGGCGTTCCGCTACAGAGCTTCTTCGCCGACGGCGGGCTCGGCGATCTCGCTCTCGACCGTCCCGGCGGGTGGAACCTCGAGGCCGCGCAGGTAGAGGTGCTCGTAGGCCAGCGCGGCGAGGCCCCCGCCCAGGAGCGGCGCGATGTACCAGAGCCAGGCGTCGTCCCAGAAGCCCGCCACGAGTTCCGGCCCGAAGGCCCGCGACGGGTTCATCGCCGCGCCGGTCAGCGGCCCGCCCATGAGGACGCCGATCGTGATCGTCAGGCCGATCGCGAGTCCGGCGACCGTGACGAACGAGCCGCGCGGGTCGGCGGCCGTGGCGAAGATGACCCAGACGAGCAGGAAGGTGAGGATCAGCTCGATGACGAAGCCGGCCCCGACGGAGATCTCCTCCGCGAGCGCCGGCGCCCCGAGGTTCGTCGCGTCGGTGATGCGGTCGGGGTAGATCCAGAGGAGGAGCAACGCCCCGATCGTCGCGCCGAGGAGCTGGGCGACCCAGTAGACGGCCGCCAGCGACGCCGTGATCCGCTTCGTGATCAGGAAGCCGAACGTGACGGCCGGGTTGAAGTGACCGCCCGAGATGTGGCCGACCGCGGATGCCATGACGGCGATCGCCAGCCCGTGGGCGAGCGCGACTCCGACGAGGTCCGAGCCGACCATGATCGCCCCCGCGCCGACAAAGGTGAGCGTGAAGGCTCCGACGAGCTCTGCAGCGCCGCGCCTCACCGGGTCTCCCGCCACGGGCGCCAGGCTAGGGCAGGCGTCGGACGGCGCCGCCAGCCGCTGGGCATGCCGCGAGCGGCCATGCCGGTGCCTGACCCCGGCATGGCTGCCGGGGCCACGCCCGCCAGGAACCGCGGGAGATCGGGCCCGCCGTCCTTCGCGCCTGGCTCCGCGGACACGAGGACCTGTCTCAGGTGGACACGACGGGGTCTGACCCCGGCATGGCCACCGCGGAGGGCGCCCAGACGTGCCCCTCGCGGACGCGACGGGGTCTGACCCCGCAATCTGTGGTCGAGACACGTCCTGCCGGGCGGCGCCGGCTCCGGCGAGGTCAGCTCGGCAGCTCGCCGAAGCCCTCGGCGCGGCGGGTCTCCCCGGCAACGACGAGGATGTCCCCCTCGCTGACGACCGTCTCAGGAGTCGCGTACGTGAACGAGCCACCCTCCGGCTTCACGCAGACGACCGTGATGCCGTAGCGCCGGCGCACCTCGGCGTCGGCGAGCGTCTTGCCCACGAGCTCCCGCGGCGCCTCCGTCTCGACGAGCGCGAAGCCGGGGTCGAGCTGGAAGTAGTCGAGGATCGAGCCGGCGAGGCTGTGACCGACCCGAACGCCCATGTCGCGCTCCGGAAAGACGACGCGGTGCGCGCCGACCCGTTCGAGGATGCGCCCGTGGGGCGCCGTCACGGCCTTGGCCACGATCTTCGGGACGCCGAGATCGGTCAGCACGGATGTCGTGAGGATGCTGGCCTCGATATCGGTCCCGATCGCGACGACCGCCGTCGCGAAGTCCCCGGCGCCGAGCTGCCGCATCGCCTCCTCGCTCGTCGAGTCGGCCTCGACGACATGCGTGAGGAGGCCCGAGAGCGCCTGCACCTGCTTCGGGTCGGCGTCGACGCCGAGCACCTCGTGCCCCATCCCGATCAGGGTCCCGGCGAGGCCGCTGCCGAAGCGGCCGAGCCCGATCACGAGGAATTCCTTCGAGCTAGCCAATGAGGGGTCGCTCCTCGGGGAAACGGTAGAGCCTCTGGCGCTCCCGCAGGGCGAGCGCGACCGCGAGCGTATACGGCCCCGTGCGGCCGAGGAACATGAGCACAACGAGCGTCACGCGTCCGAGGTCGTTCCACTCCGCCGTGATCCCGGTCGAGAGCCCGACCGTCCCGAAGGCCGACACCGCCTCGAAGAGCACCTCCCGGAACGGGTGCACGCTGTCGGCCATGAGGATGAGCGTGCCGGCGACGACCGCCGCGGTCGCGATGAACGCGACCGAGAACGCCTGCCGCTGGGCGTGCGCGGGCACGCGGCGCCCGAACACGCTCACGTGCGGGTCGCCGCGCACCTCGGACCACACCATGAGGACGAGCAGCGCGA
>JBOHAK010000542.1:0-4523 GCA_050697795.1 Gaiellaceae bacterium | reverse complement strand
ACCCGACGCTGATCGTGGGCCTCGACGTCCCGCCCGCGCTGCTCGCGCACCGCATCGAGGAGCGGACCCGCGCCATGGTCGAGCGCGGCGTCATCGTGGAGGCGAGGGCCGCGCTGGCCGGCGGGCTCTCCACGACCGCTCGGCGGACGATCGGGCTCGAGGAGTTCGCCACGCTGCCACCGGCCGAGGCGGTCGCCGCTGTCGCCCGGAAGACGTGTCGGTACGCCGCCTACCAGCGAAAGTGGCTCCGGCGCCTCCCGGGCGCTGTTAGCGTTTCCGCCGATCGTCCTCCGGACGCGACCGCGGATGCGATTCTCGAAGTGGCACGGGCTCGGCAACGACTACCTGCTGGTCGAGCGGGCTGACGTCGGCTCGCCGCTCGAGCCGGCCCTCGTTCGGAGGCTCTGCGACTCCCACCTCGGCATCGGCTCCGACGGCATCCTCGAGGTGCTCGCCGCCGAGGGCCCGCGGGCGGAGATCGTGATCTGGAACCCCGACGGCTCGACGGCGGAACTCTCCGGGAACGGCACGCGCATCGCCGCGCGCTGGCTCGCACGGCGCAGCGGTGCCGACGAGGTGGTCGTCGCCGTCGGCCCGCGCGAGGTCCGGGCGCGCCTGCGCGGCGGCCTCGAGGTCGAGATGGACATGGGCCCGGTCGAGGTCGGCCCCACCGAGGCCCTCGACGTCGACGGGACGAGCCTCGAGTTCACGCCGGTCTCCGTCGGGAACCCGCACGCCGTCATCCGCCGGGATCCCGAGCGCGCCGAGCTCCTGCGCCTCGGGCCGCTCGTCGAGAACCACACTCGCTTCCCGGCGCGCACGAACGTCCAGCTCGTCCGCGTGGACTCGCCCTCGGAGGCCACCGTGGGCGTCTGGGAGCGCGGCGCGGGGGAGACGCTCTCCTCGGGAACGAGTGCCGTCGCCGTAGCGGGTGCCTCCGTGGCGAACGGCTGGTGCGAGAGCCCGGTGACCGTCCACCTGGCCGGCGGCGACCTCCTAGTCGAGCTCGACGAGCGCCTCCACGCGCGCCTGACGGGCCCGGCGCAGGAGATCTGCCGCGGGGAGGTCTCGGAGGAGCTGCTCGCGGAGGTGCCGCCCGGATGAGATTCGCGCGCCGGCTCGACCAGGTGCCGCCCTACCTCTTCGCGGAGATCGAGCGCCGGATCGAGGCGCTGCGAGCCGAGGGCGTGGACGTCATCTCGCTCGGCATCGGCGATCCCGACCTGCCGACGCCGGCGGCGGTCGTCGCGGCGCTGCAGGACGCCGCAGCCCGCCCCGAGAATCACCGATACCCGTCGAACCGGGGCCTCCCGGCCTTTCGGGACGCGGTGGCGGCCTTCTACGCGGAGCGCTTCGGGGTGGCGGTCGACCCGGCGACCGAGGTGATCCCCGTCCTGGGCGGCAAGGAGGGCGTGGCCCACGTCGCGCTCGCGTGCCTCGATCCCGGCGACGTCTGCCTGTCGCCCGACCCGGGCTACCCGCCGTACACGTCCGGCGCCGTCTTCGCAGGCGCGGACGTCCACTACCTGCCGCTCGAGCAGGAGAACCGCTTCGCGCCCGACCTCGCCGCCATCCCCGTGGAGAAGGCCGCCGCGGCGAATCTCCTCTTCTTCAACTACCCGAACAACCCGACCGGTGCCGTCGTCGCCGAGGGCTTCTTCGAGCGTGCCGTCGCCTTCGCGCGCGAGCACGACCTCGTCGCGATCCACGACGCCTCCTACACGGAGATCGCCTTCGACGGCTATCGGCCGCCCAGCTTCCTCGCCACGGCCGGCGCGAAGCAGGTCGGCGCCGAGATCTTCTCCCTCTCGAAGGGCTGGAACATGACGGGCTGGCGCGTCGGCTGGATCGCCGGCAACGCGGAGGTGGTCGAGCGCTACCGCCAGCTGAAGACGAACCTCGACTCGGGCATGTTCGACGCACTCCAGCACGCTGGCGTCGCCGCGCTCACCGCGGCGCGTGACTTCCCCGCCGAGATGTCCGGGGTGTACCGCCGCCGCCGCGACCTCATGATCGAGGCGCTCGCCGCCATCGGGCTTCCGTCCGAGCCGCCGCGCGCCACGCCGTACATCTGGATCCGGGTGCCGAACGGACACGACTCGGCGAGCTTCACGGAGCTCGTCCTCGAGCAGGCCGGCGTCATCGTCTCGCCGGGACCGTCGTTCGGTGCCTCGGGCGAGGGCTACGTCCGCATCTCGCTCACCGTGCCGGACGAGCGGTTGGAGGAGGCCGCCGGCCGGATCGCCTCTTCGCTCCGCGTCGAATCGCGGGCATAATCGCGCTGTGAGCCACCACCAGCCGGACCCCGCGCCCGGGGCGGAGCCCGAGCGCGGATTCGTCGTCGCCGTGCTGGCCCCCGGGGTGGACGAGCACGAGGAGCTCGGCGAGCTCCGCGAGCTCATGCGCACCGCGGGCGTCGTCCCGGTGGGCGAGGCCGTGCAGCGGCGCCCGGCGCCCGAGCCGCGAACCTACGTGGGGAAGGGGAAGCTCGAGGAGCTCAAGCACGCCTTCCAGGAGTCGGAGGCGGAGTCGCTGATCGTCGACGACGAGCTCGACCCGGGGCAGCAGCGCCGCCTCGAGGACGCCTTCAAGGTCCGCGTGGTCGACCGCACGCAGCTGATCCTCGACATCTTCGCCCAGCACGCGCGGAGCGCCGAGGGCAAGCTCCAGGTCGAGCTGGCCCAGCTCGAGTACAACCTCCCGCGCATGCGCGGCATGTGGCAGCACCTCGAGCGGCTGGGTGGCGGCATCGGGACGCGCGGGCCGGGCGAGTCCCAGCTGGAGACCGACCGGCGCCTCGCGCGCCGGCGCATCGCGCTCCTCCGGCGCAAGCTGCGGGGGCTCGAGAAGCGGCGCTCCGTCCAGCGCAAGGCGCGCGAGCGGAGCGCGGCGCCGGTGGTCGCACTCGCCGGCTATACGAACGCCGGCAAGTCCACGCTCCTGAACGCGCTCACGGACGCCGACGTGTCCGTGGACGACCGGCTCTTCGAGACGCTCGACCCCACGACGCGCGGCTTCGAGCACGAGGGACGGCGCTACCTCGTGACGGACACGGTGGGCTTCATCCGCCGTCTCCCGCATCAGCTCGTGGAGGGGTTCGCGGCGACGCTCGAGGAGACACTCCTCGCCGACCTCGTCCTCCACGTCGTCGACGCCTCCGAGGACGACGAGCGCCTCGAGGGCACGATCGCGGCCGTGGCCGGCGTGCTCTCGGAGATCGGCGCCCGCGAGCTCCCCGGCGAGCTCGTCCTGAACAAGATCGACCTCGTCGACCCGCTGCGACGCCGCCGCCTCGGGAACCGCTTCCCCGAGGCGCTCGCGATCTCGGCGCAGGGAGGAGAGGGCCTGCAGGAGCTCCGCGCCCGCATCGCCGAGCGCTTCGCGGACCGCTTCCGCCCGGTCCGGCTGCTGGTCCCGTACGAGGAGGGCCGCGTCCTGACGGAGCTGTACGAGCTGGGGGCTCCCATCGAGAAGCGCGTCGACGGGGCAGAGGGCGTCCTCGTCCACGCCCGCCTCCCGGAGCGCGAGCTGCGGCGCTTCGCCCCCTACCTCGTCGCTGAGGCGCCCGCCGCCGAGGCGGGGAGGCCGTGATCGAGGTCCCGGTCGTCCGGCTGCGGGAGGGGGCGACGCTCCCCGGCCGCGCCTACGAAGGCGACGCCGGCCTCGACCTCGCGACCTGCGACCGGCTGGAGCTCGCGCCGGGCGAGCGCGCGGTCGTGCCCACCGGCCTCGCCGTCGCCATCCCGGCAGGGTTCGCCGGCTTCGTCCAGCCCCGTTCGGGGCTCGCGGCGCGCCACGGGATCGCCGTCGTGAACTCGCCGGGCCTCATCGACTCGGGCTACCGGGGCGAGCTCCGCGTCGTGCTCCTCAACACCGATCGGGAACATACCTTCGTGGCCGAGCCAGGCGAGCGGATCGCCCAGCTCGTCGTCCTCCCGGTGCCCGAGCTCGAGCTCGTCGAGGTGGACGAGCTGCCCGGGACGGAGCGCGGCGTGCGCGGCTTCGGCTCCTCCCGGCCGGCATGACCCGAGCCTGACGTGGAGCCGCGCATCCGCGTGTCGGCGATCCTCCGGCGCGGGCGCCGGATCCTCCTCGTCCGCCACGAGAAGCACGGGCGCGAGTACTGGCTCCTGCCGGGCGGCGGCGTGCAGGCGGGGGAGACGCTCGTGCGCGCGCTCAAGCGGGAGCTGGTCGAGGAGGTCGGCCTCGACGCCGACGTGCCGCTCGAGGGCCCGGTCGCCATCGCCGACTCGATCGCGCCGCCCGGCTCGCCCGCGAAGCACGTCGTCCACATCGTCTTTGCCGGCCACCTCGGCGAGCGGTCGCTCGAGCGCGTGAGCTCGACGGACGAGGCGGTCTGGAACCATCGCCTGTTCGACGTCGACGAGCTCGCCGGCCTGGCGCTCCACCCGCCGATCCAGCGCTTCCTGGCCCGGTGGCAGCCGGGCGACCCGACCGTCTACCTCGGCGCGCTCTGGGCCCCCTGAGGGCGGCCGAGGAGCCGCCGCGTCTAGGAGTAGCGG
>JBOHAK010000541.1:0-1557 GCA_050697795.1 Gaiellaceae bacterium | reverse complement strand
GGTCTCCACGTCGCCCCCCCGCGTGAAGGCGAAGACGCGCCGTCCCTGGTGGCGGGCGACCTGGGCGACGACGTGCGCGCTCGCGCCGAAGCCGTAGAGTCCCAGGCGCTCGGCGTCGCCGGCCAGCCGGAGGGCGCGGTAGCCTATCAGGCCGGCGCAGAGGAGCGGTGCTGCCTCGATGTCGGCGGCTGCCTCGGCGAGCGGGAGGCAGAAGCGCTCGTCGGCGGCGAGCTGCTCGGCGTAGCCGCCGTCCAGGTGGTAGCCGGTGAAGCGGGCGCGGTCGCAGAGGTTCTCGCGCCCGCTCAGGCAGTAGCGGCACGCTCCGCACGCCCAGCCGAGCCAGGGAACCCCGACGCGGTCGCCCGGGCGGAAGCGCTCCGCGCCCTCCCCGGCGGCGGCGACGCGTCCGACCGCTTGGTGGCCCGGGACGAGCGGGAGCTTCGGGTCGGGCAGCTCGCCGTCCACGATGTGGAGGTCGGTACGGCAGACGCCACAGGCGGCCACGGAGACGACGACCTGCCCCGGCCCCGGCTCGGGCGGCCGGAGCTCGGACTCCCGGAGCGGCTCTCCGGGAGCGGCGAGGACCATCGCCTTCACGGACGCCTCAGCGCTGCATCTGCGCCCAGGCCGCCTCGAGCACGTCGCCGAGGATGCCCACGATCTCGTCGAACTGCTGCTCGCCGGCGACGAGGGGCGGCGAGATCTGCACGACCGGGTCGCCGCGGTCGTCGGCGCGGCAGATGAGACCCGCCTCGAAGAGCCGCGGCGAGAGGAATCCGCGCAGGAGCGTCTCGCACTCCTCTTCGGAGAACGTCTCGCGCGTCTCCTTGTTCTTGACGAGCTCGAGCGCGTAGAAGAAGCCCGTGCCGCGCAGGTCGCCGACGATCGGCAGCTCGAGCAGCTGGGCGAGCTTGTCGCGGAACCCGTCCTGGTGCTCGGCCACGTGCTCGACGATCCGCTCGCGCTTCATGATCTCGATGTTCTTGAGCGCGATGGCCGCCTGCACCGGGTGACCGCCGAACGTGATCCCGTGCGAGTACATCGCCGTCCCCGTGAGGAAGGGCTCCATGACGGCGTCGCGGGCGATCACGGCGCCGATCGCGGCGTGGGCCGACGAGAGCCCCTTGGCGGAGGTGACGAGGTCGGGGCGGATGTCGTAGCGCTCGGAGCCGAACCAGGCGCCGACCCGGCCGAAGGCCGTGATCACCTCGTCGGCGCAGAGCAGGATCCCGTAGCGGTCGCAGATCTCCCGGACGCCCGGCCAGTAGCCACGCGGGGGCGTGAACGAGCCGCCCGCGTTCTGGACCGGCTCCATGATCACCATCGCCACGGTCTCGGCGCCCGCCTGCTCGATCGTCTCCTCGAGGTCCTCGAGCAGGAATGCCGTGAACTCCGCCTCGGTCTCCTCGGGCGGCCGGTGGTAGCGGTTTGTGTTCCGCACGTGGAGGACATCGGGGACGAGCGGCTCGAAGGGCGTCCTGAGCGAGGCGATCCCGTTGATGGAGAGCGCGCCCATGGTCGTCCCGTGGTAGGCGATGCGGCGTGCGATCGCCTTCC
>JBOHAK010000540.1:0-7159 GCA_050697795.1 Gaiellaceae bacterium | reverse complement strand
GTCGCTCCCTGGACGATCCCGAGCACGAGCGCCTGCCAGTTCGAAAGGGCGCCCGCCTGTTCTCCCGCGCCGGCGAGCGTCAGGCCGACGGCGACGGCCAGCGCCGCGCCGGCAACGGCAAGGATGCCGACTCGACGCATGGAGGGTTATCGTAGGCCCCCGTGAGCCGAAACGACGTCATCCTCGGCGCCGCTGCGCTCGTGCTCGTCGTCTTCAGCCTCGTCGTCTCGTTGGTCATCCCGCGGCGGGACGCCGGCTTCCCGGGCCGGAACCTGAAGGTCTTCACCGTCGTCGCGGTCCTGCTCGTCGTCGCCATGCTCGCCTCCGTCGAGGTCTTCGGCGCCGAGCACGAGGAAGGGGAGGAGGGCGGCGAGGCGGCCCAGACCGAGACCGGCGGCGAGGACGGAGGCGGCGGTGGAGGAGGGGGCGGCGGCAGCGCGGCGGGCGACGCGGCCGCGGGCAAGGAGGTCTTCGCCTCGGCGGGCTGCGGCAGCTGCCACACGCTTCAGGAGGCGGGCACGTCGGGGACGGTGGGCCCCGACCTCGACCAGTCGAGCATCGACGAGGCGGGTGCCGTGCAGCAGATCACGAACGGCGGCGGGGGAATGCCGCCGTTCGGAAACCAGCTCTCGGAGAAGGAGATCCAGGACGTCGCGGCCTTCGTGGTCGCGTCGCAGGGCTAGCTGCTGCTCGTCGGCGGTGGCCGGCGGTTGACTTTGGCCCCGCTCGTCGTCGAGAATCCGCCGGCCCAGCTGACCGGTGTTTCACACACTCTGGGAGGCGCGATGCGGCATTCACGCAAGCTTCGGTTGGGGGCAATCCTGGCTCTAGGTGCAGCGGCAGCGGCGATGCTCGCAGCGGCCGCCGGCGCCGGGCCGCCCTTTCGGGAGACGATCCACGACGAGTTCGCGTTCGTCGACGACGACTTCTGCGGCGCCGGGCTGACGGTGGAGGTGGCGGTCGTCCTGGACATTCGCGTCCAGGCGGCCCCGCGCGGCAGTGATGGTCTCATCTACTTCCTTCAGCACGGCACCGAGACCGACGTGCTGACGAATCTGGCGAACGGCACGTCTCTGACGTCCTTCGCGCGGGTGCTCGAGAAGGATCTGCGGGTAACGGACAACGGCGACGGGACCCTGACCGTCCTCATCCTCGCGACCGGCAACGCGGTGCTCTACGGAGCGGACGGCAAGGCCATTGCCAGGAACCCCGGCCAGATCCGAATCGAGCTCCTCATCGACCACGGCGGTACGCCCAACGATCCGTCCGACGACGTGATCCTCGCCGAAGAGCTGGTGAAGGGCTCGACCGGGCGGAGCGACGACTTCTGCGAAGCCGCCGTGCCCGCGCTGACGGCGCCGAGCTGATCTGAAGGAGGCGGGCGGGCTCCTCGGCCCGCCCGCCGAATTCCCCGCTGCGGGTTCCAGGCGGAGAGGGAGCCGCGAGGGAGATATCTCCCTCACCCGAGGCGATCGAGCTTCGACTCCGTCGCCGAGCGCGGCCAACCCCGCGAGCACGTCGGCCGGGAAGGCGCTGCGGACGAGCTCGTACCGGCGTGCGGTGGGGTGGTAGCGGATCCGGCCGGCGGCGACTTCGCCGGCGAGGACGAGGCGGAGCGAGTCCGGGTTGCCGCCGACGCGGGCGAGCAGCTGCGGGAAGGAGCTACGGCTGTTCAGCCCACGGGAGCTCGTCCCAGTGCTTTGGACGCCGAACCTCCCATCGGCCTCGACGCTCAGGGTCGGTCGTATCGACATCAGGTCCCGCGTCGTAGCGGAGCGCGACCTCGGATCGGCGGTATACCCGCTCCAGATCGTCACGCCTGTTTCCCGTGGCGAGGATCACGCACGGGCCGGTTTCCTTCGCGACGAACGCATGCGCCGTCATCGGCGGGCAATGCACGAAGTCCCACGCGCGCAGGTGTCGTTCCTGATCTTCGATGATGAAGACGCACTCGCCCATCAAGATGAGGAAGTCCTCTTCGACCGACTCCGCGTGGTAGTCAGTTCCGACTTGTCCCGGCGGAACGACGCGGATCGTGAACCCGGCGTTCGGCTTTTCGTACTCCGTCAGATCAGGTCGGCCCTGCAGGACGATGTCGTCCGACTCGAAGATACAGACACCGCCGTACCACTCGTTGTTGACCCAGGCGGCGTCCGCCGTGTTCACGACGAACCATCCGGGCGTGACGGGTGCCAGCCCGGATGCCAGACGTTCAAGGCGTGCTTCAGGAATCACTCTTCCTCCTAGTTGATCGTCGTCACCCGATGCTCACCGACGTGCGGTGTGCACCGGCAAGGCATCACTCGGGCCGCGCAGATGTGCGGCCTAAGTACGCGGACAGCTTGGGATCAACTACGCCGGAAACGCCACTGCCGTGAGCCTAACACCGTCGGGGAGCTTGAGCTGAGCTCCGTTCCAGTGGTAGGCGGTGGTGCTGATATCAGCACCGAGCCCGTGCCTCACGGGTTGCCTCGGTAGAGAACGGCTCGCATTCGGCTCGCAAGGCCCCTCGGCTCAGGGTCACCCGTGGCGACCCACCCCCGACGTTTTCCCTGCATTAGGCGGAGAGGGCGGGATTCGAACCCGCGACCCAGCTTTCACCGGGTACGCGATTTCCAGTCGCGCTCCTTAGGCCAGCTCGGACACCTCTCCGCGGTCCGCCAATCCTAGCTTCCCGCGTTTCCCGATCGCGCGCGGCGGTACAAGCGGGACGAAACGCCAGCAAGGAGGATCAATGCCCCCACGCGGAGTCAAGAAGGGCACGAAGCGCGCCCGCCAGTACGAGCACATCAAGGAGAGCGCCAGGGACCAGGGCGCGTCGACCGACCGGGCCGAGGAGATCGCCGCGCGCACGGTCAACAAGGAGCGCGCGCGGGCCGGCGAGTCGAGGACGCGCTCCCGCACCTCGACGCGGGACCTGTCCTCGGGCCGGCGCGGCGGACGGCGGTCGGGCACCAACCGCCCCAAGGGCCGCACGAAGGAGCAGCTCTACAACGAGGCCAAGAGGATGAACATCTCGGGCCGTTCGAAGATGAACAAGCAGCAGCTCCAGCGGGCGGTCGACCGGCGCAAGTAGAACGCCCGACCGGGCGGCGGCTCCGCCGGCGTCGAGAATGGGGGCGTGAGCCGCCGCCGGTCCGCGTACCGCTCGCTCGCGTCGCTGCAGCGCGACAACCGCGTCTGCCGTGCCTGTGCCGAGGCGGGGTATCCGCTCGAGTCGCTCCCCGTCCTCGAGGGCCGGCCGGGCCAGCGGGCGATGATTGTCGGCCAGGCGCCGGGGATCGTCGAGGGCGTCGAGCGCCGCCCGTGGCGCGGGCGCGCGGGCCGGACCCTCCGCCGCTGGCTCGAGCTGGACGAGGAGGCGTTCTACGCCACGTTCTACTGCGTCTCGGTGACGCGGTGCTATCCGGGCAGGCACCCGTCCGGTCGCGGCGACCGGCCGGCGACCCCGCCCGAGCAGGACCTCTGCTCCTTCTGGCTCGACTGGGAGCTCCGGCTCCTACGGCCGAGCCTCGTCCTCGTGGTGGGCGGGCTGGCGGCCCGCCGCCTGCTCGGCCTCACCCGGCTGACGGACTGCATCGGGAGCCGCTACGCCCTCGGAGGCGCGGTCGCGCTGCCGCTTCCGCACCCGTCGGGCGCGAGCGGCTGGCTCAACGACCCGGCGAACCGCGAGCGACTGGCGACGGCGCTGGCCCTGGTGCGCGAGGAGCTCGCGGCGATCTAGCCCCGGCTGTCCCGGAGGCGGCGCACGAGCGGGAGGACGTACCAGAAGCCGGCGAAGAGCGCGGCGAGGAGCGCCGTGACGATCGCCGTCGCGGGCTCGCCGAAGAGGTAATCGGTGATCAGGTACACGGACGCGATCATCGAGGCGGCCATGAAGACGGTCGCCGCGATGGCCGTCCGCGTCGCTCGCCGCAGCAGCGCCTCCTTGTCCGCCTGGCGCCAGCGGATGCGGTGCGCTGCGGTCGGGGAGATCAGCAGGACGATCGCCACGGCCGCGCAGAGGAGCGCGGAGAAGTAGACGTACTCCTGCTCGGTCGTGAGGTCGCGGAACCGGTTTTGGAACGGCAGGATCAGGAGGAACCCGAAGAGCACCTGGACGCCGGGCATCGCCAACCGGTGCTCTTCGACGAGCTCGCCCCACTCCTGGTCCAGCTCCTCCTTCGACCGCTCTGCCATGCGCAAGAGCCTAGTGGGCGACCGCGGCAGGCGCGCCTTGGACGCTCCCGCCGCGGCGAGGAGGATCATGGGGAGATCCTCCGGGTCCGGACTTCCCGGCCGCAGCGTCGTAGGCAGGGATGCGGCCACGGCCGGGAATTCCGGCGGGCAACCCGGGCGTCGGGGAGGTGAGCGACGACCGGGCCTGGGGGAAACCTGCGTACTCCGGCTCGGCGATCCCGTCACCGGGGAGGCGGCGCCGTCGAGGCGCGCCTCACCGGTCTCTCCCTAGCAGGCGGGGAGAGGAGCGGGGGGAGCCCGTTGCCCGCCTCCGGGCGCGAGGCGGGAGGTGGGAACGCGGGCCGACCGGCTGGGCGGGAAGCCCTCGCGGCCGGCATGGGGGAAGGGAGAGCGCGGCATGCCGACCGCTCGCGCGAGCTGCTCGGCGAGCCCGAGGATGCCGATCGCGACCCTCATGGCGACGAGAGCGACCGTGACCTGCACGGCGAGTACGACGAGCGCGAGCGGCGCGAGCGCGGCGAGGGTGGAGCCCGCGCCGGCGACCGTCCAGCCCGAATCGACGACCACCTCACCGAGGAGACCGAGGACTGGGACAGCGCCGAAGAGCCACAACGAGCGACCGAGTCGTGTCCGCCCGTGCGCGCCGAGCGAGGCGCCGGCGGCGAGCACGAGCGCCAGTGAGAGGCAGAGCGCCAGCGACGTGGACAGGTATCCGAGGTCCGGCGCTGCCGAGGGCTGCGCGCCGTGCAGCTCGGAGCCGTGACCCCGGGCTGCGACGCCCTCCGTCGTGCGGTGCACGACCCAGTGCGCCGCCGCCCAGGCCAGCCCGCCGAGGACGAGGATCATCGGCGCACGAAGCTGACGCCGCATGACGCGGACGTTAGACCATCCGGGAGACCGTTGCCAGCGCTAAACGGCCTGGGCCTGGCGCTCGAGCCAGCGGGCGCGCTTCTTCGCCGCCTCGACATCGCGGCTCTTCGGCGGCGCGGACGTCACCAGCTCGTCGAGCAGCTGCCGCGAGGCGGCTGTGACGGCGTCCACGGCGCGCTCGAACGCCTCGGCGTTCGCGCTCGACGGCTTCGTGAAGCCGCTGATCTTCCGAACGTACTGGAGCGCGGCCGCGCGCACGTCCTCGTCCGTCGAGGCCGGCTCGTAGTTGTAGAGCGTGTGGATGCTCCTGCACATGGTCGAGAGCCTACCGAACGGCCCCGGCCGCTCCGTCGAACCTCACGCGAGGGGCGCGAACAGGTCGACGAGGTTGCCGTCGGGATCCAGCACCTCGGCGTACCGCTGGCCCCAGAACGCATCCCAGGGGGCGCGGTGGCTCTCCGCGCCGGCCGCGACCAGCTCGTCGTGGACGCGGTCGACGTCCTCCGGCGACTCGCAGAGGAAGGCGGCCGCCATGCGGTGGCCGCCCGACGGGGGCGACCAGTCCGGCTGGAACGACCGGACCGTCTCCTCGGTGTCGAGCATGAACCGGAGCCCGCCCGGAAGCGGGGCCTCGGCGTGACCCTGTCCGGCGGAGTCGGCCTCGTCCGGGAACTCGAGGCCGAGCCTGCCGTAGAAGTCGATCGCCTTCGCGAGATCGGAGACGACTACGCCGACGGCAGCAAGACGAGGCACCGTACGATCATGGCAGAGATCGGCACGTTAGCCCGGCGGCGAACCGGGTAGGTCCGCCGCAAGCTCGATTCCGAGGGGGGAGTCATGCAACATTTCTCGTTCCGCAAGGTTCTCGCGCCGGCTTTGGTCGCGGCGGCTCTGGCCGTCCCGGCGGCGACGGCGAGCCCAGCGACCCAGCCGCCGCCCGACATCGCCAAGGTGCCGACCGCGGTCGGCACGGGAGGCGCCGCGGCCACCGTCGACACGCTCGCCACCGCGGCGGCGGTCGATGCGCTCCGCAAGGGCGCGAACGCCGTGGACGCGGCCGTCGTGGCCGCGGCCGTGCTCGGCGTCACCGAGCCGTTCTCCTGCGGCCTCGGCGGCGGCGGCTTCATGGTCGTCCGTACGGCCGACGGCGAGGTGACGACGATCGACGGGCGCGAGACGGCGCCCGCGGCGATGCGCCCCGACTCGTTCTGGGAGGGCGGTGCGCCGCTCCCCTTCAACGCCGCGCGCTTCAGCGGGCTCTCGGCCGGCGTGCCGGGAACCGTGGAGTCGTGGGAGGTGGCGCTCCGCCGTTACGGGACGATGAAGCTCCGCGAGGCCCTCCGGCCCGCGATCGGGGTCGCCCGGAACGGCTTCGTCGTCGACCAGACGTTCTTCGACCAGACGCTTGCGAACGTCGACTTCTTCGACGACGTCCCCTCCACCGAGGCGATCTACCTCGACCCCGACGGCACGCCGCGCGACGTGGGGACCGTGCTCCGCAACCCCGGCATGGCTCGTGCGTACGAGCGGATCGCTGCCAAGGGCGCCAACGGCTTCTACCGCGGAGCGATCGCGGAGGCCATGGTCGCGGCCGTCCAGGACCCCCCGATCGCGGCCGACGCGAACCACGTCTGGCGTCCCGGCGTGATGACCGTGCGCGACGTGAAGCGCTACGACGCACCGAGACGGCCCCCGACGCACGTGTCGTATCGCGGGCTCGACGTCTACGGGATGGGGCCGCCGTCGAGCGGCGGCTCGACCGTGGGCGAGGCCCTGAACATCCTCGAGGGTTACCCGCTCGCGACGGAGACACGCGAGCGCCAGCTGCATCTCTTGCTCGAGGCGTCGCGCTACTCGTTCGCCGACCGCGGCGCGTATCTCGGGGACGAGGACTACGTGGACGTGCCGTTGCGGGGGCTCCTCTCCGACGGGTTCGCGGCGACGCGGCGTGCGCTGATCACCGAGACGGCGGCGCCCGGCGCCGTCCCACCGGGCGACCCCTGGCCGTTCGACAGCGCGCTCTCCCTACTGCTCGCCGGCGCGTCCGCAGCCCAGGAGGGTGAGTCGACGACGCACCTCAGCGTCTCCGACCGCTGGGGCAACGTCGTCT
>JBOHAK010000539.1:0-4930 GCA_050697795.1 Gaiellaceae bacterium | reverse complement strand
GACGTCCAGGGCGGGACGTTCACGATCACGAACCCGGGCGGCTACGGGACGTTCCACGGGACGCCGGTCATCAGCCAGCCGCAGAGCGGCATCCTCGGCACCTACGCGGTCGTCAAGCGGCCGTGGGTCGTGCAGGACGAGATGGGCGAGGACGTGATCGCGATCCGCTCGATCATGAACCTGACGCTCACGTACGACCACCGGCTCGTCGACGGCGCGCTCGCGGGCCGCTTCCTCCGCGACCTACGCGAGCGCCTGCAGACCTGGGACGAGACGTCGTACTAGGCCGCACGCCTTCGCGCCGATCCGTCCACGACACTGTCCCAGGCGGCCGCGTCAGGGGTCAGACCCCGGCCTTGTCCGCCGCGGACGTGCCCTCCGCCTCTTGCGGCCGTTCCACGGGAGCGGGTAGTGGCCGCTTTGGACGATCCTCCGGCGTCTACCCTGTGGAAACGTGAGCGCGCCCGGCTACCTGCTGAACCTCGGCCGCACGCCGTACGTCGAGGCGTGGGACCTGCAGCGCTCGCTTGCCGCCGCGGTCTCGCAGGAGGCGATCCCGGACACGGTGCTCCTCGTCGAGCATCCGCCCGTGATCACGCTCGGGCGGCGCACCGACGAGGGCGCCGAGCTGCACGTCCCCGCGGGCGCCGACGTGGAGGTCGTCGAGACCGACCGCGGTGGGAAGTCCACCTACCACGGGCCGGGCCAGCTCGTCTGCTACCCGATCCTCGACCTCAAACGCCACGGCCGCGACGTGAAGCGGTACGTCCGCGACCTCGAGGAGGCGATCATCCGAACGGCCGCGGCGTTCGGGCTCGAGGCGACGCGCATCGAGGGGCTCACGGGCGTCTGGCTCGAGCGCCCGCCGCGCAAGCTCTGCTCGGTCGGCGTACACGTCTCCCGCTGGATCACGACGCACGGCTACGCGCTCAACGTCGACCTCGACCCGGCGCCGTTCACGGAGTGGATCACGGCGTGCGGGCTCGAGGACGCCGCCTTCACGACGATGGCGAGCGAGCTCGGCCGCCCGCTGACCGTCGACGAGGTGAGGCCCGCCGCGGCCGAGGCGGTCGGCGAGGTCTTCGGCCTGGAGCTCGAGGAGCTACCCGCCGAGGCCGGGATGGGCCTCTGGCCGCAACCCCTGCACGCCAAGCTCGGCTCGTCCGTCTAGCGCTCGGGCAGCCAGCCCCGGCGGAAGGGTGCCGGCACGGGCTTGGGATAGCCGGCGTACGCCTCGTCCGACGAGGTGGTCTCCTGCTCGACACCGGCGCCGTGCCGCCGCGCGACCTCGGCGACCGGGTACACCACATCGCCGCCGGAGCGCGTCCCGAGGGCCAGGATGGCGCAGTCGCCCTCGCCGGCTCCGACGAAGACGTGGTCCGTCCAGGGCGGGCAGTGGACGAGGTCCCACGCCTGGAGGCGGCGCTCCTCCCCCTCGACGAGCAGCAGGCACTCGCCGGAGAGGACGAGGAAGTCCTCTTGCTCGTCCTCCCGGTGGTACATGCACGCGGGCTGGCCGGGCGCGAGCACGCCGATGTTGATCCCGATGCGCGAAAAGCGGTCGTCGCCCTCGAAGCGCGTGAACGCCCCGAAGGCCTCGTCGGCCCACCAGCGCGCCTCGCGGGCGTTCACGACGAACCAGCCCTCGCCTTCGGGAACGAGGCCGGCATCGGTCTCCCGCAGGGGCGCTTCGGGTACCACCGGCCACTAGACTGACTGGCGATGCAGACGTCGCTGCCCGTCGCCCCAAGGCCGCGCCGCCCGGAGTGGATGAAGGTGCGCGCCCCGAGCGTGGACTCGCGCTACTTCGAGGTGCGCGAGCTCCTGCACGGCCAGCGCCTCACCACGATCTGCGAGGAGGCGCGCTGCCCCAACATCGCCGAGTGCTGGGGCCGCGGCACCGCGACGTTCCAGATCCTCGGGGACACGTGCACCCGCGCGTGTCGATACTGCTACGTCCACTCGGGCCGGCCGGACTCGCCGCCCGACCCGCTCGAGCCGCTGCGCCTCGCACACGCCGCCGCCCAGATGGACCTCGAGCACGTCGTCGTGACCTCCGTCGACCGCGACGACCTCCCGGACCGCGGCGCCGCTCACTACGCGGCCACGATCCGCGCGCTGAAGAGCAAGCTGCCGCAAGCGTCCGTCGAGGTGCTGACGCCGGACTTCCTCGGCGTCGAGGAGGACGCGCTCCGCACCGTGCTGGCCGAGCGGCCCGAGGTCTTCAACCACAACATCGAGACGGTGCGGCGGCTCCACCGCCGGATGCGCGGCGCCAAGGCGTCCTACGACAAGGCGCTCCGGCTCCTCCGCCGTGCCAGGGAGGTCGCCTCCTACCCCGTGCTGACGAAGTCCGGGATCATAGTCGGCCTCGGCGAGACGAACGACGAGGTCGTCGAGACGATGCGCGACTTGCGCGAGCACGGCGTCGACGTCGTCACGATCGGCCAGTACCTGCAGCCGTCCTCGCGCCACGCAACGATCGACCGCTGGGTCCATCCGGACGAGTTCCGCTGGTTCCAGGAACAGGGCGAGGCGCTGGGCTTCGGGTCGGTCTTCTCGGGGCCGCTCGTCCGCTCGTCCTACCGCGCCGACGAGCAGCGCCACGCCGCCGAGACAGGCCGCGGCGCGGTCGCGTACTAGGTCGGCACAACGGAGGGAGCCGCCTCGCGGCGGCTCCTCTCACGGCTCCTCCCCCCACCCGTCGACCAGGAGGCCACGACGGGCGTGCGCAATCTGTCGCACGTGCCTCGAGAGCGTCCCTCGCGGCGTCCCGGACGCGGGGTTCAGCGAGAGTAAACGACGCCGGCCGCTTCGTGTCAAGGGGTTACGCGTTTTCTCTCAGACGTCGTGAGGCCGGGCCATCGCCCGGTAGTCGAGCGCCTTGTCGAGGATCTCCTCCTCGACGCCCGCCTCCCGCGCCACCTCGCGCAGCGGCCGGCCGGAGCGCGCCGCCTCCTTGACGATCTCCGTCGCGCGGTCGTAGCCGATGTACGGGTTGAGCGCCGTCGCCGCGGAGAGGGTCAGCTCGGCGTAGCGCTCGCACGTCTCGCGGTTCGCCTCGATCCCGTCGACGCACTTCTCGGCCAGGAGCCGTGACGCGGCCGCGAGGAGACCGATCGAGCCGAGCAGGTTGCGGGCGATCAGCGGGACGAAGACGTTGAGCTCGAAGTGGCCCTGCAACCCGCCGACGGCGATCGCGGCGTCGTTCCCGATCACCTGCGCGGCGACCTGCGTGACGACCTCCGGGATCACCGGGTTGACCTTCCCGGGCATGATCGAGCTGCCCTTCTGGAGCTCGGGCAGCGCGATCTCGGCGAGGCCGGCGCGGGGGCCCGAGCCCATGAGGCGCAGGTCGTTGGCGATCTTTGTGAGGGAGACGGCGACGGTCCTGAGCGCGCCGGAGGCCTCGACCAGAGCATCGCGCGCGGCCGTGGCCTCGAACGGATGTGCGGGCGGCAGGACGGTGAGCCCGGTCTCCTCCGCGAGCCTGCGGCGCACGCGCTCGGCGAACTCGGGGTGAGTGTTGAGCCCCGTGCCCGTCGCCGTCCCGCCGAGCGGGATCTGGCCGACGCGTGCGAGCGTCGCCTCCACGCGCGCGATCCCCTGCCGGACCTGCGCGGCGTAGCCACCGAACTCCTGCCCGAGCGTGACCGGCACGGCGTCCATGAGGTGCGTCCGGCCGGACTTGACGACGTCGGAGAACTCCGCCGCCTTGCGCTCGAGCGACCCGGCGAGCGCCGCGAGGCTCGGGACGAGGTCCGTGACGAGCTCGTCCAGCGCCGCCAGGTGCACGGCCGAGGGGAAGACGTCGTTCGAGGACTGGCCCAGGTTCACGTCGTCGTTGGGGTGGACCCCGTCCCCGGCGAGCGCCGCGATCACCTCGTTCGCGTTCATGTTCGAGGAGGTGCCGGAGCCGGTCTGGAAGACGTCGATCGGAAACTGGTCGTCGAACTCGCCGGCGGCGACCCGGTCGGCAGCCTGCGCAATGCGCTCCGCCTTGTCGGCGTCGAGCAGCCCGAGCTCGGCGTTCGCCCGCGCCGCGGCCGCCTTGACCCGGCCGAGCCAGCGGGCAACCGAGACCGGGATCGGCTCACCCGAGACGGGGAAGTTCTCGACAGCCTTCTGCGTCTCTCCGCCCCACAACTCGTCCCTGGGCGCCGTCTCGCTCACGCTCAGGAGTCTAGTCGGCGGGCTTGGCGCCACCCTCGCGCGTCATACCTATTCGGGGCACCCCAGCCCACCACCCACCTTCGAGGCTACCGCGAAAATGCGCGCGCGTGGCGCGCGGATCGTGTCAAGAGCGTGCCGGGGTTCGCGCGGGGCGGGCCGCGTCAGTCCGTCGAGTACTTCGGCTGGACCTTCTCGCCGCGGATGCGGGCGATCGCCTGGTTCGCGGCGACGGCGGCCTCGCCGAAGCCGATGGAGATGAGCGTGATCTTGCCCTCGTAGCCGGCGACGTCACCCGCCGCGTAGACGCCCGGGATCGTCGTCTCCATCGTGGCCGGGTTCGCGACGATCTGCCGCTTGCCGTGCAGCTCGAGCCCCCAGTCCGCGATCGAGCCGAGGTGCGAGTGGAAGCCAAGCAGCGTGATGAGGGCGTCGCACTCGACCTCGTACTCCTCGCCCGTCGTCGTGTTCTCCAGGGTCACCGCCTGGATCGAGCCGTCGCCGCGCACGCCTCGGACCTCGGCGGGCACGCAGATGCGGACGTCGCCCTTGCCCTCAAGCTCGCGCGCCTCCTTCACCGAGGTCTCGAGCGCGCGGAACCGCTCGCGCCGGTGCACGAGCGTGATCGGCAGACGCGCCGTGTCCTGGAGGCCGAGCGTCCAGTCGAGCGCGGAGTCGCCGCCGCCGACGATCACGCAGGTCTTGTCGCGGAAGCTCTCCTTGCGCTTGACGAAGTAATGGAGGCCGTGGCCCTCCCACT